>NZ_JBHXNW010000124.1:0-16631 GCF_042717365.1 Streptomyces sp. NPDC058534 | reverse complement strand
TGTTTTTTTTGGGTGTGTCTTGTTTTTTTTTTTCTTGGGGGGGGGTGGGGGGGGGGGGCGGGCCCGGGGGGGGGGGGCGCGGGGGCGCCCCCCCCGCGCGCCCCCCCCCCCGCCACGACTTCACCCAGGCGCCCGTCGCCCCCTCACCGGGGGTGGCGGGCGTCCGGCGTTTCCCCGGCTTCTCATCCTCCTCTTACGCGGGCCTTATCCCTTCATCACGGACCGTCCCTACCTTTCGGCCATGTTCTTCACCTACCTGAGGCGCGAGCTGCGCCGCCGCAGAAAGGCGGCCCTCGTCGTCGCCTCCGGCCTGGCGCTGGGCATCGCGCTGGTCATCGTCGTCGACTCCGTCTCCTCCGGCATGGGCCGGGCCCAGGACAAGGTCCTGCAGTCCCTGTACGGACTGGGCACGGACATGACGGTCACCAAGGCCGCGGAACCCTCCTCCGGCACCACCGCCGAACGCCCCCGCTTCCGCTTCGACGCCCAGGAGGACGGCTCCGAGGAGGAGCAGAGCACCGACCGCGTCATGGTGCAGGGCTTCCAGACGCTGGCGGACTCGACCGTCGGCAAGGTCGCCGGCCAGAGCGGTGTCGCCGACGCGGTGGGCGGACTGAGCCTCCAGGTCGTCAAGGTCAGCGGCGAGTTCACCCGCGGCCAGTTCCAGCAGGAGGGCGGCTCCGGCGGCCAAGGCCAGAGCGAGGGCCAGGGGCAGGGCGGCGGCCCCGGCGGCGGGCAGTCCCCGCAGGGCCGCGTCCAGGGCGGCGGCGCCGAGTTCGACGTCAACAGCTACTCCGTCTACGGCACCGACGTCACCGAGCCCGCCCTCGGCCCGCTGACCTCCTCCACCATCACCAGCGGCCGCACCTTCAAGGAGTCGGAGACCAACGCCGAGGTCGCCGTCGCCGACTCGGCGTACGCAAAGGAGAAGAAGCTCAAGACCGGCAGCACGGTCACCGTCAAGGGCACGAAGTTCGAGGTCGTCGGCATCGCCACGGCCGACAGCGGCGACGCGGCGGCCAACCTCTACGTGCCGCTCCAGCAGGCGCAGACCCTGGGTGACGCCAAGGACAAGGTCACCACGATCTACGTCCAGGCCACCGACTCGCAGAAGATCGACGGCGTCAAGTCCGCCATCCAGAAGAACATCCCGGACACCACGGTCACCACCTCCGCCGACCTCGCCGACACGGTCTCCGGTTCCCTGTCCACCGCCTCCTCCCTCGCCGCCGGCGTCGGCAAGTGGCTGTCGATCGTGGTGCTGGTCGCCGCCTTCCTGGTCGCCGGCCTGCTCACCTCCTCGGCGGTCTCGCGCCGGGTACGCGAGTTCGGCACGCTCAAGGCACTGGGGTGGCGCTCGGGCCGGGTCACCCGGCAGGTGGTCGGCGAGGCCGTCGTCAACGGCCTGGTCGGCGGCGTCCTCGGCATCGGGCTCGGCCTGGCGGGCGCGTACGCCGTGACGGCCGTCAGCCCGACACTCCAGGCGCAGCTCGGCGGCGGCACGGGCAGCGGCGGGGCCGGGGGCGCGGGCGGTCCCGGCGGCTTCGGTGGCGGTGGCATGAGCGGAGGCGGCATGGGCGGTCCAGCACGGCAGACCGCCGCGAAGACCCTGGACATCGCGCTCACCGCCCCCGTCAGCGTCACCACCATCGCCCTCGCGGTCGCCCTCGCCGTGGCCGGCGGATTGGTCGCCGGCAGCTTCGGCGGCTGGCGCGCCTCCCGGCTGCGTCCCGCGGACGCGCTGCGCCGCGTCGAGTAACCGCCGCCCCGCCCCCTTACGTTCCCCAGGAGCCACACCATGTACGAACTCACCGGCGTCACCAAGCGCTACACCCGCGGCAAAGATGCCGTAACGGCCCTCGACGGCGTCGACCTGACCATCGCCGACGGCGACCGCCTGGTCATCCAGGGCCCCACCGGCGGCGGCAAGTCCACCCTGCTCCAGATGCTGGGCGCCCTCGACCGGCCCAGCTCCGGCCGGGTCGTCCTCGACGGCACCGACCTGGCCGCGCTGCCCGAGGCCCGGCTGACCCGGGTGCGCAGCGAGAGCATCGGCTTCGTCTTCCAGTCCTTCAACCTGATCCCGACCCTCACCGCGCAGGAGAACGTCGAGACCGCGCTGGTCCCGCTCGGCGTCAAGGCCAGGGAGCGGCGCGAGCAGGCCGCCGAGGCGCTGACGTCCGTCGGCCTCGGCGAGCGGCTCGCCCACCTCCCCGGCGAGATGTCGGGCGGCCAGCAGCAGCGGGTCGCCATCGCCCGCGCGCTGGTGAAGCAGCCGAAGGTGCTGCTCGCCGACGAACCCACCGGAAACCTCGACGAGTCGATGCGCGACGAGATCATGGACGTACTCGACCGTATGTGGAAGGAGCTGGGTCTGACCTTCGTGATGGTCACCCACGACTCGGCGATCGCGAAGAAGGCCCCGCGGGTGGCGACGATCCGCAAGGGCCGGATCACCGTGCGGGAGAACGCCTCGGAGTAGCCCGCAGCCCCTCCGACAACCAGTCGGAGAGGCCGCGCGTTCATCGGCCAAGGCCGAACAGGCGGTGCGTGAAATGATGGATCCGCACCGCCGGTTCAGTCGTGCGAACGTTGCCGAGGGGAGAGACGTGCCGCATAGTTCCGCGTCCTGGCTGTCTGCCAAGAAGTGCGAGAAGTCCTGGGCCGAGGCGGTGAGATGGCTTCAGCACGGCCGTGCGGACCATGCCGCGCGGCTGTTCGAGGCCGCGGTGCAACACGACCCGTCCGCCGCTGACGCGTGGTTGGGACTGCACGCGACGGGCTTCCGTCAGTCCGAGGCCGTCGACATGATGGCTCGCAGCGCGGCGACGTTCGGATCCCTGCGCGGAAAGCTGGGCACCGCTCTCAAGTCCCGTTTCCAGCTGGGCTGCTACGTCACCTTCCGGCTGGAGACACAGCGTGATCTCTGGCTTGCGGTGATGGCCGGACTGCTGGACGACAGGCGGCTCGACGAGGCATGGCGGTCACTTGAAACCGCCGTTCTCGACTGCGACGAGACCCGGTTCATCTGCACCAGGTACGCCTTCCTCAAGAGAGACTGGCCGCTTGTCCTCACCTTCTCGCGGTCCATCACCGACGGGTTCCTCCGCGAAGAAGCACAGCTCTACGTGGCGCGGGCACTCGTGGAGCAGGGCGTCCATCATGAGGCTCTGAACGTGCTGGCACCCCTGCCTCTGAAGTTCGACGCGGAGAGCCGGTTCGACGGTGAGGTGGCCTATGTCCGGGGCCTTGCAAAGGAGGGGCTCGATCGGGGCGAAGAGGCGCTGCGCCACTTCCAGTACGCGTACCGATGCTTCCCGGGCCTGGCCGATGTCGCCGACCGGGCCCGGTCAGCCTCGCCGGTGGCCGAGCCGGTCACGGCAGTGACCGGGCCGTCGACGCCGCCGGCCGATTCCGTGCCTGCCGAGTCCGCCGTGCCTGCTGTATCTGCTGCGCCTGCCGACGGGCCGGATGGGCAGGCGACGAGGGAGGAAGCCCTGGCCGAGGCGCTGTCGCTGCTGGACAGCATGGTGGGCCTCGATCCGGTCAAGCGTCAGGTCCGGGCCCTGACAGCCCAGTTGCGCATGGCCACCCTGCGGCGGGAGCAAGGGCTCCCGGCCACGGCGGCACCCCAGCACTTGGTGTTCGCGGGACCACCCGGCACGGGCAAGACGACCGTCGCCCGCATCGTCGGCAAGGTCTTCGCCGGGCTGGGACTGCTGGCGCAGGGCCAGGTCGTCGAAGCACAGCGGGTGGACCTGGTGGGACAGCACCTCGGGGAAACCGCTCTCAAGACCTCCAAGGTGATCGACTCGGCCCTGGACGGGGTGCTGTTCGTCGACGAGGCCTACGCCCTCTGCAACAGCGGGTACAGCGGAGGCGACGCCTTCGGCCAAGAGGCACTGCAGGTCCTGCTCAAACGAGCGGAAGACGATCGAGACAGGCTCGTGGTGGTCCTGGCCGGGTACCCGGACGAAATGGCCGAGCTGCTGGCCACCAACCCCGGTCTCGGCTCCCGGTTCACCGGCAGGGTCGACTTCCCCTCGTACTCCGCGGCCGAGTTGGCTCTCATCGCCCAGCGCATCGTGGCGTCTCAGGGCGATGTTCTGGACGAGGAGGCGATGCGGGCGCTGGACGCCGTCTGCGGCAGCGTCGTCGACGACGGGATGATCGACCGACTGGGCAACGGCCGCTTCGCCCGCGAGCTGTGCCGGAAGGCCGCCGCGTTGCGCGACCTGCGCGTGTTCGAGGCCCATGGTGGCATCGGAACGCCCTCCAGGGACGACATCACCACGCTGCGCCTGGCGGACATCACGGATGCTTACCGCGAACTTCGAGCCGGGGCAGCGGGTTCCTGAACGGTGCCGCGCGGTGGCTCACCTTCGAGCTCGCACCAGACCGTCTTGCGTTCCGCGTGTTGTTCCACGCCCCACCGCAGTGCCAGGGCGTCGAGGAGGGCGAGACCCCGACCGGACTCGTCGGTGGCAGCGGCCGACCGGACGAGTGCGGGCAGGGCACGTGGATCGGGGTCGGTGACCTCCACGCGCGTGTGGCCCGAGCCGGTGTGGGCCACACGGACGGTCACGGGTGTGCCCTCGCCGAGGTGGTCGATGACGTTCGTCAGCAGTTCGCTCGCGCAGAGACGGACGTCGTAGCCGTGGTGGCGCAGGAGGTGCCGCAGTTCGGGTACGGCCTTCGGCGTGGCGAGCATGCTGATCTCGACGGTCGTCACAGTGCGGCCGCCTCGCGGAGTACGGCGGTCAGGGCGCGTGCGGTGGCGGTGTTGCAGTTCCCGAGCGAGACGAGGCCGGCGGCCGGTGCGTACGCCCCGGCGAACGTCAGCAGGTCAACGTGGAGAGAGGGCAGTGTGATGTCGTGCAGGGTGAGGGCGGCGCGGAGTTCCTCCACGCAGCGGGTCAAGTCGTCGTCCTGGCGAGGGGGCATGAACGGGCACCTTTCCGTGTGCGCTCTGTGACGAATGCCTCACACAGTGGCGTGCGGCGCCCTACCGTGAAAGGGATCTCGCGTCGGCAGCCCGCAGTGCGGAAGGGGTTGTGCCATGGCACAGCGCAAGGACATCGACGGTTCGACCAGCGTCCCGACCTTTTACGGCAAGGAGTTGAGGTGGCAACGGGAGCGGGCCGGGCTGTCGCTGGAGGCGCTGGTCGAGGGCAGCTTCTACGGCAAGTCGCATCTGAGCGACATCGAACGGGGTGAGCGGCGCATGCCGTTGGACCTGGCCCGACACGCGGATCAGGTGCTGGGGACGGACGGGTTCTTCGAGCGGCGGTGTGAGGATGTGCGGAAGGCGCGGCGGGGGCCGCACGCCGCGTACTTCGAGAAGGTCCTGGAGGCGGAGCGGCACGCCGAGTCCATCGAGGAGTGGTGCCCCAGCACGTTCCCCGGGCTGCTCCAGACCGCCCCGTACGCGCGGGCTCTCGTGCGCGCCGCCCACCCGCATGCCGTCGACGAGTGGGTGGAGGAGAAGGTGCAGGCCCGGCTGGCCCGTGCCCGCCTCTTCGAGGACGACCACACGACCCCGGAGTACTGGGCGATCCTGCACGAGTCGCTGCTGCTCGATCCGATCGTGCCGCCGGGGGAGATGGCCGCGCAGCTCGACCGGATCGTGGGGCTGGCCGGGCGGCGCCGGATCACTCCGCAACTCGTGCCGCGGAAGTGCGGGGCGTATCCCCTGGTGGCCGCCTCCATCAAGGTCATGACCTTTCCGGACGCGCCGCCGCTCCTCTACACCGAGGCGTCGTACAGCGGGGACACCATCGACGATCCGGCCCTCGTGAAGCAGTACCGCAAGGCATACGATCGACTCAGGGCCGTCGCACTGTCACCGGAGGCGTCCCTGGCCCGGATCGAGGCAGCGGCAGGGGATTACCGAAATGGCAAGCAACCGGATCGACTTGAGTGACGCGCTCTGGGCGAAGAGCAGCTACAGCAACGGTGACGGCGGAGACTGCGTCGAGGTGGCGAGCGACTTCCCCGGTGCCGCCCTCTGGCGCAAGTCGACCTACAGCAACGGCAGCGGCGGCGACTGCGTCGAAGTCGCCGACGGCATCCCCGGGCTCGTCCCCGTTCGTGACTCCAAGGTCTCCCGCGACGGCGACGGCGACGGTCCCGTCCTCCTCCTCACCGCCCGCGCCTGGGCGCCCTTCATCACCGCGCTGAGCCGGGGCACTCACCGAATCGGCTGACGACCTCAGTCCGGGTTGCAGGACCAGGAGATACTGGTGGTCACCATTCCCTGATTCGGGGCGTATGCCTCAGCGGCCTCCGGAGGCATGGGAGCCGAGCCCAGCGAGATCTCCCAATGGCCTGACTCGACCCTGGTGTAGTTCATGCTGCCGGAGGGACCGTCGTCAGAAAGCGTGGAGTCCATGGGCGTCTAGCCACGCGCCTGCAGGCGGTTGACGATCGCCTCGAAGGCCGTGCGGTCGGGAACCGTCAAGGTCGGCACGGCCGCATGCACGATGCAGAAGCCCTTGCACTTTTTCTGCATGTGCAGTTCGCCCTCCGGCGCCGTAGCGAACCGGACGTCGTTCTCGACCTGCTTCAGCGACTTCTCGGAGGCATTGCCCCGGCGGCCGGCCGGGGACGCGGACGCCGACGCCTCTGTCTTCGCCGACTTCGCCGCGGTGGCCCCAGGAGTGCCCTCGCTCCCGCTGCAACCGGCTGTCGGCAGTACGCAGGATGGCGACGATCGCCGTAGTCAGGCCAAGTCTGTGCATAGTTCCCCAACCCCTTTTCGAACGCCGGATCGATCATGACCGACGGTCGGCGCAGTGTCGCACAAGGGCCGCTGACCTGTACGCCGGATACCCGGCTCGTCACGTCGGCAACGAAGCCGCCGCGTCCGTCCCCCAGCTCGCCAGCAGCCGCAGCGCGTCCGCCGACGGTGAGCCCGGCTCGGCGTGGTACGTGACGAAAGCCTGCTCGTCGTCGTCGACCAGGCGGAAGGTCTCGAAGGACAGGGTCAGCTCACCGACCAGCGGGTGCCGCATCCGCTTGACGCCATAGCTCTTCTCCTTGACGTCGTGCGTGGCCCACAGCCGCCGGAACTCCTCGCTCTTCACGGACAACTCGCCGACCAGCGCGGACAGCCGCGGGTCGTCCGGGTGCCGGCCCGCGTCCATGCGCAGGAAGCTGACCATGTCGTACGCCTTCTGGTCCCAGTCCCCGAACAGCTCGCGGTACTCCGGGTTCAGGAAGACCAGCCGCGCCCAGTTCCGCTCCTGGGCCGGCAGCTTGCCCCAGTCGCCGAAGAGGGCCGCGGCCATCCGGTTCCAGGCGAGGATCTCCGAGCGGCGGCCCGACACGTACGCCGGCACCGCCTCGATCGACTCGAGGAGCTGGAGCAGCGCCACCCGCACCGGCTGCTGCCGCTCCCGCGCCCCCGACGTCCGCCTGCGCTGCTGCTTCGGCTTCGCCAGATGCGTCAGGTGGGCCTGCTCCGCGTCGGTCAGCCGCAGCGCCCGGGCGATCGCGTCCAGGACCTCCGCCGACACGTTCTGACCGTTGCCCTGCTCAAGACGGGTGTAGTACGCCACCGACACCCCGGCCAGCTGCGCCAGCTCCTCCCGCCGCAGACCGGGCACCCGGCGGTGCCGCCCGAACGACTCAAGACCCACGTCCTCCGGCTTCAGCCGGGCCCGCCGGGTGCGCAGGAACTCGCTCAGTTCGGCTCGCCGGTCAAGCTGTCCATCCATGGTCTCCAGTATTGCCCGACGTATTCCCGGTCGTACGCCCACGAGCCTGTCCCCGTCAGTGGTACGCACGCCGGACGTACGCAAAACCGTGGTCTGGGTGACTCCGCGCGCCGCAGGCAGGGTGGAGGCATCACCCAGTCAACGCCAAGAGAATCCCGGAGAACCCGGCATGACCACTGTCGCCGCGTACGCAGCACCCGCCGCCAAGGCTCCGCTCAAGCGCACCACCATCGAGCGGCGCGAGGTGCGGGAACACGACATCCTGATCGACATCAAGTTCGCCGGCATCTGCCACACCGACATCCACCAGGTCCGCGAGGGCTGGGGCGAGGCCATCTTCCCGATGGTCCCGGGCCACGAGATCGCGGGCGTCGTCTCCGAGGTCGGCCCCGGCGTCACCAAGTTCGCCGTCGGCGACCGGGTGGGCGTCGGCTGCATGGTCGACTCCTGCCGCGAGTGCGACAACTGCAAGGCCGGCCTGGAGCAGTACTGCACCAACGGCAACGTGATGACGTACAACGCCGTCGGCAAGGACGGCGAGGTCACCCACGGCGGCTACTCGGAGAAGGTCGTCGTCGACGAGAACTTCGTCCTCGGCATCCCCGAGGGCATCTCCCTGGACGAGGCCGCGCCCCTGCTGTGCGCGGGCATCACCACCTACTCCCCGCTCCGGCACTGGAACGCCGGCCCCGGCAAGAAGGTCGCCGTCGTCGGGATGGGCGGCCTCGGCCACATGGCCGTCAAGCTCGCGCACGCCCTGGGCGCCGAGGTGACCGTCCTCTCGCAGTCCCTGCGCAAGCAGGACGACGGCCTGAAGCTGGGCGCCGACCACTACTACGCCACCAGCGACCCGGCCACCTTCGAGGAACTGGCGGGCAGCTTCGACCTGATCGTCTCGACGGTCTCCGCCCCGCTCGACTTCGCCGCCTACCTGGGCCTGCTGCGCGCGGACGGCGCGCTGGTGAACGTGGGCGCCCCCGAGGAGCCCGTCTCGCTCAACCTCTTCGCGCTGCTCGGCGGCCGCAAGACCCTCGCCGGATCCATGATCGGCGGCATCGCCGAGACCCAGGAGATGCTGGACTTCTGCGCCGAGCACGGCATCGGCGCCGAGATCGAGCTGATCGCCGCGTCCGAGGTCAACGAGGCGTACGAGCGGGTGCTGGCGAGCGATGTGCGGTACCGGTTCGTGATCGACACGGCGACGATCTGACCGCTGTCTGACCGGTTGAACGGACCTTGTTCGGCCGGCCGGCCGACCCGTTTCCAGGGCCGGGGAAGATTTCTTCCCCGGCCCTGTCACATCGCCGTCCCGCCCCGGGTCATACCGCCACGACACCAAAGGCAGACCCCGGGAGCAGCGATGACGTACCCCTCCACCCCCTCGAATCCCACCACCCCCATCCTGGTCACCGGCGGCACCGGCACCCTCGGCTGGCACGTCGTCCCGCTGCTGCGGGCGGCCGGTCACCAGGTGCGGATCCTCACCCGGCGGCCCCGTCCCGCCACGGACGACGGCGTCACCTACGTCACCGGCGACCTCCTGACCGGTGAGGGCGTCGACGCCGCGGTCGGCGGCGTGCACACCGTCCTGCACCTGGCGGGCGGCCCGAAGCGCGACGACGAGGCGACCCGCACCCTGGTGCGCGCCGCCGCGCGGGCGGACGTACGGCACCTCGTGTACATCTCGGTCGTGGGCGCGGACACCGTGCCGCTGGCCTGGCTGCGCACCAAGCTGGAGTCGGAGCGGGCGATCGCCGACTCGGGCATCGGCTGGACGGTGCTGCGGGCGGCCCAGTTCCACGAGCTGACCCTGACCATGATCGAGAAGGTGGCCCGGCTGCCGGTCCTCCCGGCCCCGGGCGGACTGCGCCTCCAGCCCGTCGCCGCCCGCGAGGTCGCCGAGCGCCTGGCGGAACTGACCCTGGCGGAGCCGTCCGGCCGGGTCCCCGACATGACGGGCCCCGAGGTCCACGAGCTGGCCGCGCTGGCGGGTTCCTACCGTGAGCTGCACGGCCGCCGTCGGCGCCCGAAGCTGCCGGTGCGCATACCCGGCAAGGCGGGGCGCGCGTACCGTTCGGGCGCGAACCTCGCGTTGGCGGGGGCTACGGTCTCCAAGCTGACCTGGGCGGAGTTCCTGGCGGAACGGGCGGGCCGCGGCCGGTGACGGCTCCCGGGCGCCGCTGACAGCGCTGGTCAGCGGCGCCGCAGCGAGGGGTCGAGGAGTGCGGGCGTGGCATCGGACTTCTCGTGCGCGGCCAGGTCCGTGCCGGGGGCGACGATGGCGTCGATCGCGTCGAGGACGTCGTCGGAGAGCACGGTGTCCGCGGCGGCGAGCTGCGCGCGCAGGTGGTCCAGGGTCCGGGGGCCGACGAGCGCGGCGGTGACGGCCGGGTGCGCGGTCACGAAGCCGAGCGCGAGCTGGATCATGGTGAGTCCGGCCTCGTCGGCGACCGCGGCCAGCTTCTCGACGGCGTCGATCCGGGCCCGGTTGGCGGGCAGCGAGGTGTCGAACCGCTCCGGCAGGACCGCCGAACGGTGGGTGGCGATCTCCCGCCCCGCCCGGACCGCCCCCGACAGCCACCCCGAGGCCAGCGGGCTCCACACCAGCACCCCGAGCCCGTACCGCTCGGTCACGGGCAGCACGTGGCTCTCGACCCCGCGCTGGAGGACGGAGTAACTGGGCTGCTCGGTGACGTACCGGCCCAGGTGGTGCTCGCGGGCGGCCCACTGCGCCTCGACGATGCGGTACGCGGGGAAGGTCGAGGAGCCGAAGTAGCGGATCTTGCCCGCGCGCTGGAGGTCGGTGAGGGCGGACAGTGTCTCCTCGTCGCTGGTGGCCGGGTCCCAGCGGTGTATCTGGTAGAGGTCGACGTGGTCGACGCCGAGCCGGCGCAGGCTGTTGTCCAGCTCGGTGACCAGCCAGCGGCGCGAGGCGCCCTTGTGGTTCGGTTCGTCACTCATCGGCAAGGACGCCTTCGTGGCCAGCACGATGTCCTCGCGGCGGCCGGCGATGGCCTTGCCGACCATCTCCTCCGACTCGCCGCCGCTGTACCGGTCGGCGGTGTCGATGAGGTTGATCCCGCCCTCCAGGGCGGCGTCGACGATGGCGGTGGCTTCCTCCTGGGTGGTACGTCCGATGCTGCCGAAGTTCATGGCGCCGAGCGCGAGCGAACTGACCTGCACGCCGGTGCGGCCCAAGGTGCGGTACTGCATGACGGATTCCTCCGGACGGGGAGATCGGGGCATGACTGGGTATCGGGGCATGACTTGGTGGCGGGTCCGTGGCTCTGGCATCATGGAGAGCCAAGTGGAACCCTGTCCCGTTTACAATACGGAACGGTGTCCCGTTTAGCAATGCCGGTCTGGTCCGGTCCGGTCTGGTCCGGTCGGCGTCGGCGGAGGGAATGGCACGGTGAAGGACGGCCAAGAGATCACGAGGGACGGTGGAGGCGCCGCGGGGCACGCGGCCCGCCCCAAGCGGGCGGACGCGCGGCGCAACGAGAAGACGCTGCTCGACGCGGCCGCCGCGGTGTTCGTCCGGGCGGGCGTGGAGGCCCCCGTTCGCGACATCGCGGCCGAGGCCGGCGTCGGAACGGCCACGATCTACCGCCACTTCCCGACCCGGGCCGACCTCATCATCGGCGTCTACCGGCACCAGGTGGAGGCGTGCGCCGAGGCGGGCCCCGCCCTGCTGGCGAACGCCCCGACCCCGTACACCGCGCTCGCGCGCTGGATCGACCTCTTCGTCGACTTCCTGGTCACCAAGCACGGCCTCGCCGGGGTCCTCCAGTCCGACAACGCGGGTTTCGAGGCCCTGCACACGTACTTCCTCGACCGCCTGGTCCCCGTCTGCACCGACCTCCTGGACGCCGCGTCCGCCGCCGGAGAGATCCACTCCGACGTGCGCGCCATCGCTCTCATGCGCGGCGTCGGCAACCTCTGCATCGGCGCGGAATCCGACCCACGCTACGACGCCCGCCAACTGGTCGGGCTGCTGATCGGGGGGTTGCGCGGCCGGGACTGAACCGGGGCCTCAGCCGGTGTGCCGCTCCCGGCTCCGTCCCCGCCACAGCTCGGCAAGCGTGCCGGTGGGTGGAGCCGTCACGGTCGGGAGCCGCCCAGCAGATCGGCCGTGGCGGGATACGGCCGCTCCTCGGGCAGCAGGCATCGTGCCGTGTCGAGCTCGCCGTCGCGTACGAGAGCGTGGACCTCGTGGGCGAGTGGCGTCACGTCGCGAATGGCGACCGTCCACTCGTCGGCGTAACGACGCGCGGCCTCGCCGGAGAGGCCGAGCTGCAGGGAGCGGTACGGCAGGGCTTGCAGACGCAGGTCGCGCTCGGGATCCCACTGGACGCGGGTGAACGCTTCAACCGGCGCTGCCAGTCGGCCCGGTCGACGTGCACCCCGGGGACGTAACTCGACAGGCACGCGTTGCGCAGCGCCCACTCGAAGCCCTCGCGGCCGATCTCGACGGCCAGCACGGTCTCCTGCCCCGCCTTCGTGGCCCACCCGCAGCGGTACATCATCCACAGGAACGACGGCTTGATCCATGTCAAGCCATGTTCACAGTCCTCTGCGGCCGAGCACGGGGCGGGATGAGAGTTGTGAAGGACGGTCAGGTGAGCATTGCGGGCCGGTACGACCTTGGAGGCCATCTCATGTGTCCGGTCCGCACGCTGTCATGCGGAAGCCACCACCTCGCCGGCCATGATCTGGGGAGGGTTGGGAAGCAGCGATGCAAGGTTGTCCCGCACGAAGTCCGCAGCACTCGAGATCGATTCGTCGGCACCGGCCTGGTCCTGGAAGACGCTGGTCGAGACCATCACTCCGTCCCCGGCATCGATCCAGTAGTAGGCCACGAAACCGGAGACCTGGCGCATGAGCGGCACGAACCCCTCGTTCACGAGACGTGCGGCCTCGGCCGGGTCGGTCACCCCTTCGTACCGCCGGACTGCTGCGTACATCACCAAGCTCCTCACGGCGTTCCGGGCTCGTCCTCTGCTGAGACGTCGTACCTCTGCGACGGCTGCCTGGCTCGTAAAGCCTCCGGCAATCACCTGAAGGGCCTCCTCGAGTGATCCGAACGGCGGCCGCCGGCCCGGGCACACGGCCCTGCGTACGTCTGCCACGAGAAGGCATTGAAGTGGAGTGGAGCGCCTGAGCAGGTGGCTGCCCGCAGCACGGCAGAGGCTGTGAACGCGGCTTGATGACCCACGTCATCCTGTCCCGCTTCCAAGCGCCCGGAAAACGCCCCTCCCGGGCGGCGGGAAGGCCGATCTCCGGGGAGTACGCCTGATAGACGGTGACGGTGGACGCCCCGTAGGACGCCCGTATCTCGCGTTCCGGTGCTTGCATGACGTACAGCCTGGAGCCGTACGTCATGCTCTGCCAGCGATTTACCGTGGCCGATCGGGCTGGGTGATCATGCGGGCGGGCAGGTGGGCGAGTGGGTCCGGAATCGCTGGGCGTCCGCAGGTGTTGCACCGGGAGGGCAAGGGTGGCCGGTGTGTGAGCCGGGTGGCCCGTGTGATCGAGATGAACTGGTATTGGAGGGCCACCATGGCTGCGCAGACACAGAGGGCCGTGCTCGCGGGCGGATGCTTCTGGGGGATGGAGGAGCTGATCCGCCGGCTTCCCGGCGTCACGGCGACCCGGGTCGGTTACAGCGGGGGAGACGTGCCGAACGCGACGTATCGCAACCACGGCACGCACGCGGAGGCCATCGAGATCCTCTTCGACCCGGAGAGGACCGACTACCGGGCGATCCTGGAGTTCTTCTTCCAGATCCACGACCCGAGCACCAAGAACCGCCAGGGCAACGACATCGGTCTCAGCTACCGCTCGGCGATCTACTACGTCGACGACGAGCAGAAGCGGATCGCCGAGGACACGATCGCGGACGTGGACGCCTCCGGCCTGTGGCCGGGCAAGGTCGTCACCGAGGTGGAGCCGGTCGGGCCCCTCTGGGAGGCCGAGCCCGAGCACCAGGACTACCTGCAGCGATACCCCGACGGCTACACCTGCCACTTCCCGCGGCCGGGGTGGCGGCTGCCCGTCCGCACCGACGGATGACCGGTTGACCGGTTGAATCGGTTGACGGACTGACCGGCTGAGAGCCCGGCCCCCGTCGTCAGGGGGCCGGGAGGGCCGTCACTGGGGGAGTGTCGCCGGGCTGCCGCCGTTCGCCTCGTAGCCCGCCACCGCGAGCGCGCGGTAGACCGCGAACTCCGCCGCCGGGTCACTGGACAGGGTCCAGGGCAGCGCGCCGACATGGCCGTCGATCACTATCAGCTGGTTCATGGCCTCGGCCCAGCGCTCGCTGCGGACCAGGAAGAAGACCAGCAGATGGCGGACGTGCGCCTGCATCGGGTCGTCCGGGCGGGCGGAGTGCACCGCGTGCAGGGCACCGTGGACGGCCTTGGTGACGACCTCGCTCTGGTAGAAGCCGCTGACCAGGTTGACCTCGGGCATGTGCTCGAAGACCGCGAAGAGCGGCATCGCCGCGAGGAGGGAACCACGCGGAGCGCGTGCAGCCGCCGCCTCCGCGAAGGAGTACGCCAGGTCGCGCGAGCCGTGCCACTTCTCGCACCAGTAGTGCAGGGCCGCCAGGTGCGCGCCCATGTGGTTCGGGGCGCGGTCCAGGATCTTCAGCCAGAGCTGCTCGAAGTCCTCGCGCGGATAGCCGAGGCCCCGGGCCACCGACAGCTCCACGATGTACGGGATCGGATCGCCGGGAGCCAGCAGCGCCGCCTCCGAGCAGGCCGACTTCGCCTCCTCCATGATGATCCGGAAGTCGTCCGTGCCGGGCGTCGCCGTCCGCCAGGCCTGCTGCACCAGGAACTCGGCGTGCACCGCCGCCCCGCCCGCGTCCTTCGGCGCCTCGGCCCGCCACACCCGCAGCCACTGCCCGCCCGGCGTCTCCCCGACACCGCCGGGCCGCTGCCGCAACTCCAGCGACGCGGCACCCGCGAAGGCCTGCACACGCTGCCAGCGCCGCTCGCTCTCCGCCTCCGTGCCGGCGAGGAGCTGCTGCGCTCCCCGGTAGTCCTGCGTGCGCTGCACCAGGTCCAGGACTTCCAGCAGGTCCTGGTCGGGGCCGGGCATGCGGATGTCCAGCTCCTCCTCCAGGGCGAAGCCGTAGTGCGCGGGGTCCGCGGCGTCCGGGTGGCCGGGCGGGACGAGACCGACCGCGCCCCGTCGGCGCCGCAGAACGGGGAGCAGCACCACGCACAGCATGGCCAGTGCCATCAGGACCCAGAGAATCTCCATGTCTCAAGCGAACCAGACGCCGCCGACAATTGGCCAACCTGTCCCCCGCCCTGTGGAAAACGCGCGAAGCCCGTCGCGCCGCTACCCTCGGTGCCCATGAGCGACAGGCACATCAGTCAGCACTTCGAGACGCTCGCGATTCACGCGGGCAACACCGCCGATCCCCTGACGGGCGCGGTCGTCCCGCCGATCTATCAGGTGTCGACCTACAAGCAGGACGGCGTCGGCGGACTGCGCGGCGGCTACGAGTACAGCCGCAGCGCCAACCCGACCCGTACGGCCCTGGAGGAGAACCTCGCGGCCCTGGAGGGCGGCCGCCGCGGTCTCGCGTTCGCGTCCGGACTGGCGGCCGAGGACTGCCTGTTGCGCGCGCTGCTGCGGCCCGGCGACCACGTGGTGATCCCGAACGACGCGTACGGCGGCACGTTCCGGCTCTTCGCCAAGGTCGCCACCCGGTGGGGCGTGGAATGGTCCGTGGCCGACACGAGCGACCCCGGCGCCGTGCGGGCCGCGATCACCCCGAAGACCAAGGCCGTGTGGGTGGAGACGCCGTCCAACCCGCTGCTCGGGATCACCGACATCGCCGCCGTGGCCCAGGTCGCCCGCGACGCCGGCGCCCGGCTCGTCGTCGACAACACCTTCGCCACGCCGTACCTACAGCAGCCGCTGGCGCTCGGCGCGGACGTCGTCGTGCACTCGCTGACCAAGTACATGGGCGGCCACTCGGACGTCGTCGGCGGCGCGCTGATCGTGGACGACCAGGAGCTGGGGGAGGAGCTGGCGTTCCACCAGAACGCGATGGGCGCGGTCGCCGGGCCCTTCGACTCCTGGCTGGTGCTGCGCGGCACCAAGACCCTCGCCGTGCGCATGGACCGGCACAGCGAGAACGCGGTCAAGGTCGCCGACATGCTCTCCCGGCACGCGCGCGTGACGAGCGTCCTGTACCCGGGCCTCCCTGAGCACCCGGGGCACGAGATCGCCGCCAAGCAGATGAAGGCGTTCGGCGGCATGGTGTCGTTCCGCGTCGAGGGCGGCGAGAAGGCGGCCGTCGAGGTCTGCGACAAGGCGAAGGTGTTCACGCTCGGCGAGTCCCTGGGCGGCGTCGAGTCGCTGATCGAGCACCCCGGGCGGATGACGCACGCCTCCGCGGCGGGCTCGGCCCTGGAGGTGCCCGCCGACCTGGTGCGGCTGTCGGTCGGCATCGAGAACGTCGACGACCTGCTGGCGGACCTCCAGCAGGCCCTGGGCTAGCCCCCGGCCCAGGGGCTCACCAGCCCTCCCAGCCCGTCACGGGTGGGGTCGTCTCCGACGGCGGCTCCACCCAGGGCTGCACGGTCAGCGCCCACACCGTGAACGCCACGACCGCGACGCACAGCAGCAGCCACATCGCGCGACGGGCGGCGGCCCTGCGCCGCAGCATGCGGCCGCCGCGGCGCACGGCGTCCGCGTACAGCTCCGGCGGCACGCGCGGCGGCGACTGCTCCATGATCCGCCGGGCGGCGGCCTCGCGCCCCGCCCGGTTCACCACCGCCTCCCGACCCGCCACGCACCCGTACCGGCCGTCCCGCCCGTACCGGCCGTCCCGCCCGTACCGGCCGTCCCGCCCGTACCGGCCGTCCCGCCCGTACCGGCCGTCCCGCCCGT
>NZ_JBHXNW010000123.1:2890-18401 GCF_042717365.1 Streptomyces sp. NPDC058534 | reverse complement strand
CACGTCCAGGGACTCCTCGTCCCACCGGGAGGCCACCAGGGCCCCGGTCAGTTCCTGGCTCAACCCGGCCCAGAACCCCACCCGCTCCAGCAGAATCCGCGGCCCGACCCGCTCACCGGTGGCCTCCAGAACACCGGAGTAGGCGGTACACGTGGCGGTCGCCACCAGCCTGCTCACACCCCACCACCCCCAACCCCAGACACCATTTCAGGGGCAGAGGCAGGGTGTTCGATGCGGTGGCCGGCTTCGGCCAGCAGGCGGCGGCGTGCCTCGCGTGAGCGCATCCCGTACATCCGGCCCGCGAAGGTCGCCACCAGTGACATGAAGTCGTCCAGCAGCTCCTCCATCCCCCCGGCCGCCCCCTTGGCGTGCATCACTTCCACCTCGACCCCGTGATGGGCCAGGACCTGGATCAGCCAGCCGGTCCCGAACCGGGCCAGCCGGTCCGCATGCGTGACCCGCACATGCGTGAACTCACCCGCTGCCGCCCGCTTCAGCAACCGGTCAAGTCCCGGCCTCGACTCGCGCAGCCCCGAGGCGCGGTCCCTGAAGACCGCGACCACCGCCCCAGAAGCAGAACCCCGCAACTCCGCTTCCTGTGCGGCCAGCGACGACTCCTGCCCGCTGGTCCCCGACACGCGCGCATACAACGCCTCGCGACGGCCACCGCCGTCCCCACCACCGGTCAGCCCGTCCAACGCCTCAACGGAGAACCGGCGTTCCTTGCCCACCCACACCACCGGGACCCTGCCCTGGTTCGCCCACAACCGCAGTGTGCCCGGATGCACACCCACCCGACGCGCGGCCACCGACAACCGAAGAAGCTCCATGCCCGACAACCTACGGACCCCGCACCACCAGCCCACCAGAATCAGTAGGAAACGCATTCAATGGGAGGAAACCTGGCCCGAAATTCTGCGGATCAACCACACATCTGATAAGTAGCGTTGCTCGGCCTGTTTAAGCGAAAGCTCCAACAGTTGAAGACCCTGCCCTTGCGCAGGGTGAGGACGCGGTCGGACTGGGCGGCGAGTCGCTGCGAGTGGGTGACGACGACCACGCACTTGCCCTGGGCGTGGGCGAGTTCGCGGAAGATGTCGATGACGCCCTGCGCGGTGTCCTCGTCGAGGTTTCCGGTGGGTTCGTCGGCGAAGAGGATGTCGACGTCGCAGGCCAGCGCGCGGGCGATGGCGACGCGCTGCTGCTGGCCGCCGGACAGCCGCAGTACGTTGCGCCGGGCGGTGTCGGCGTCCAGGCCGACGCTCTCCAGGAGGCGCAGGGCCTGGGACCTGCGGCTGCCCGTCGCGGGTTTGACACCGGTGATCTCCATCGCGGTGGTGATGTTCTGCAGGGCGGTCATGTAGGTCAGGAGGTTGTACTGCTGGAAGACCGTCGCCGCGTGCTTGTTGCGGTAGCGGCCGAGGCCCAGCTCCATGAGGCCCCGGCCGTCGAAGCTGACGGTGCCCTTGGTCGGCGCGTCGAGTCCGCCGGCGAGGCTGAGCAGGGTGGTCTTGCCGCTGCCCGAGGGGCCCAGGACGGTGTGGAAGGTGCCGCGGTCGAAGGCGCAGTCGATGCTCTTGAGGACGGTGGTCGTGCGGCGCTGGTCCGCGTAGGTGTGGCTGACGCCGTCGAGCCGCAGGACGGGCTGGGTGGTGGTGGACTGGGTCATGGTGAGGTCACTTGCCTTTCGTGAGGATGGCCCGCGGGCTGAGGCGCAGGACCGCGCCGGCGGGGAGGGCGGTGGCCAGGAGGGCGATGCCGAGGCCGACGCCGCCCACGGTGGCGAGGTCCGCCCGGTCGAGACGTACGGTGATCCGGTCGATGGGGTCGGCGTTCTCGACCGGCTTGTCGTCGGGGTCGAGGCCCTGGTCGAGGCCTGTGCTGCCGGGGGCGGTGCCTCCCAGGAGTCGATCTCGCGCTGGGCCGCCGCGGCCTCCCGGCCGAGCAGCGCCTGGCCCGCGTACTGCGTGAGGGCCCCGGCGAACAGGGAACTCAGGCCCACGGCGACAGCGGCCACCACGACCATCTCCAGCGCCTGCTGGACGATGAGTTTGCCCTTCCTCTCTCCCATGGCCAGGAGCACGCCGTACTCCCTGCGGCGCTGTTTGACCGCGAGGTTGACCAGCAGCGCGAGAACGGCGGCGCCTGCCACGCCGATCAGCCACATGGCGAGGGTGGCGGTGGAGCCGATGCTTTTGAGCGGGCCGGTCATCTGCCGCAGGGCCTTGTCGTTGGCGTCGAGCGCGAACCCGTCGAGCGCCGGCCCGGCGACGGCTTCGGCCTCCTTCTTGAAGCCGTTCAGGTCGTCGGCGTCCCGGAGGAGGAAGGTGGCCTCGGCGACCTGGAGGGAGCCGCCCCAGGTCCATCCCGAGGCTGACCTCGGCGCCCACGGAACGCGTGGCCTCCCGCCGGGCCTGTGCCGTCGCGTCGTTGATCAGTACGCCGGCCAGCACCATCACGGAGATGACCAGGAAGGTGCACAGGGTGATGAGGGTCTTGCCCTTGCGCGCCCACAGGCTGAGGCCGGCGCGTTTGACGAAGTTCATGAAGTTCGGTTCTTCCCGTGGGATCGGTGTCGGTGTCGGTGTCGGTGTCGGTGTCGGTGTCGGGCTCGGTGCTGTGCGGTGGCTATGCGTCGTCGGTGAGGATGGAGCGCGGGTGCAGGCGCAGGATCCCGATGCCGGGGAGGACGGTGGCGACCAGGGAGATCCCCAGGGCGATGCCGGCGACCCCGCCGACGTCGGACAGTTCGACGCGGGTCGCGGGCGGGTCGACCGTCGTACGCGGTGCCCCGGTACGGGCGGCGGGCTTGTCCGCCTCGCCGGGCAGGAGGGCGTCACCGGTCCGCGGGCCGGCCGCGACAGCGATCTGGGCGGCGATGAACACGGCGGGCAGGGCGACGGCGGTCACCTCCACGACATGCTGGCCGACGAGCTTCCACTTCGTCTCGCCCATCGACAGGAGCACCCCGAGTTCGGCACGGCGCTCGCGGGTCTGCACCAGCACGACGAGGCCCAGGATCAGCGCACCCGCCAGAGCGATCAGCCAGACGATCAGCTCCGCGAACGTGCCGACCCGCTGGACCGGCCGGGCCTGGTCCAGATACGCCTTGTCGTTGACGCGGAATTCGTAGGCCCCGGCGCCGAGGAGCCGTTCGGCCTCGGCGTAGAGGTGTTCGGCCTGTTCCGGCGACCCGATCCGGTAGACCGCCTCGGTGACGTCCGCCGTACCGCCGCCCAACTGCCGCACCGTGCTCACGGGTACGTAGGCCGTGTTGCCGGGCAGTTCCCGCGCCGGTGTCCACCGGGCCGGGTCGGGCGTCGGATCCCGGAACACACCGACGATCGTGGCGGACGTGGTGCGCTTGCCGTCGGCCGACCGCATCCGCACGGTGTCGCCCACCGTGAGGCCGTTCCGCTCGGCGAGTCGCTCCTCGACCAACGCGACGTGACGGCCGGCGTCCTGCGGTGTGATGGCGCGGCCCGCCGTGATCCTGGTCGAGCCGTAGGAGAAGGGCAGCAGCAGGCCGGAGTCCCGCACGCCGTTGAGCGCCAGCAGGGGCCGTTCCTCCCGGTTCCCGGCGCGGGTGCCGCCGGGCCCCGGCGGCTCGGCCTCCAGGGGGGAGAAGCCGCTCGCCGCGGCCACCGTCGGGAGCAGCGGGTTGTAGCGGTGCACCACCTCCGAGGAACCGAGCCGGTCCGCGAGGTCCGGGGTGAGGCCCTCGCCCCGCACGGTCACGTCGACGCCGATGACGCGCCGCACCTCGGCCTCCTGCCGGGCCGCGGCGCCCTGGAGCAGGAACCCGCCCAGCAGCAGGGTGCAGATCACCAGGAAGATCCCCAACAGGGCGGCGGTCCTGGACTTCCGGACCCGCAGGCTCGTCCCGGCGCGCTTGACGAAGTTCATGGGGAGGAGGAGAACAGGCGGCCGTTCGCAGCCGGATAAGCGCGTTACAGCGGCATAAAGAGAGGTCGGAACCCTGTGACGACAACACGGTGCTGTTCCTCTGATTTGTCCTGTGCGGTGATGAACACAAGAGCAGGCCCGGGGTGATTCGCCGCGAGGCCGCGCCCGACACCCGGCGACCGTCACGCAGCGGAGCACGCCGGCTCGTGCTCCTGCTCGGGGCTGCGACGGGTCGGGCAGCGGATGCGTATCCGGGGCGTCTGCAGGAGCCTGGAAACATGGCGGAACCGCTCGTACCTCCCGAGGAAACCCCTCCCGTCGAAGGCTCCACCGCCGAGGCCCACGAAGAGCGCCCCGACGGCGGCATCTGGGAGCACCCCCGCATCTGGACGTGGATCATCCTCATCGGCGCCGTGATCTTCGCGGGCTTCTTCGTCGCCCGGGCCATCTCACTGATGTGACCGGACCGGCACTCCACCCGCACCGCCTCCCGCGATCCCTCACCGCGCTTCCCGGTGCGTGTGCGGCCGGCTCGCGCCCGGGGACCCGAAAGGCCGCGTCAGCGATGAGGGGAGCACGCTGTGTCGAGCTGGTCGAGCAGTCACCGAGAAGCCGCCGGGGGACCCCGTGCGGGTCTGCCGATGCCGCTGGGCCTGCTGGGCCTGCTACGCCGTGGCCGCGATCGGCGCCGTGGCGTCGGGGCCGGTGCCGGCAGTACCTACCAGTCCCTCGACCGGCCCGTCCGGGCCCCTCCCGCCTGACTCTTCGGCCCCGTGTGGACCGTCCTGTACGCCACCATCGCCTTCGCCAACATCTGCCTCCTGCTCGCGGCCCTGACCGCCACCCTCATCACCTTCCGCCGCAAGCGGCGTACCGCCGCGCTCCTGCTGCTGCCCTGCACAGCCTGGGTCGCCTACGCAGCCGCGCTGAACGGCGGCTGCCGTGAGTGGCCGGTGTCGCCACCGGCCTCGCGGGAACACGAGGTCCCTTGGACTCCCCGGATGAGGAGGACGTCGTGGGCTGCACCGCGGTGCGGATCCTGGGTGCGGCGACCGCCACGTACAGCGCGGCCATCATGGTCCGGCCCGTCTATCTGGCCAAACCTTGCGGACTCACCAGTGCCGACGGGGCCGTGCCGGCGTCAACCGGGCTGCTGATCAGGGCCATCGGCGCCCGGGACCTCGCCATGCTCATCGCCTCCACTGCGTCGGCGCGGCGCACCGCGACGGGATGCCGGGTAGCGGCCGACTGGTCCGACGCTGCGCTCTTCGGCGCCCTGCTGCCGGACGCCGCGCGCCGCCCCCAAGGTCGCCGGGTTCGCCGCCGCGTGGGGTGCGCTGTGCGCAGCAGCCGCCGCCACGGACATCCGCCGCCAGAGCCTGCTTCGCCTTCGTGCTCAGGCCACCGCGGGAGCGCCCAAGTACGTGATCGTCAAGTCAGGACACGCTCAAGCCCGGCTCTGCTCGTAGTGCAGTTCGGTCCCAGCGGCGGGGATCACTCTCAAGTGTGGCGCGGTCCCAGTGGCCGTGCTCGGCAGCTGCCTCGTAGGTGGTGTGCAGGAATTCTGTCAGTGCGTGGTCGGGATCGCGCGCGGTGCGCACGGTTTCGTAGGGCAGCAGGAACTGTCCGTTCTCGGTGCTGTAGTAGGCGCCGTCGGGGCGCACCGGGTGTGCGGTGAAGCCGTCCGGCTCGGGGTACGCGTAGGCGTAGAAGGCGCCCTCGTCTCCGCCGCCGGGCCAGAATCCGCAGCTGGAGAGTTCCCGTGAGTAGCCTTCCACCATCACCCAGTCGCCGCAGTTGGGGGCGCCGCCCGGATGAGGGGGAGCCGAGCGGCCGGAGAAGCGGGTGCATGCCAGGTCCATGGCGCCCCAGAAGAAGTGAACGGGGCTGACCTTGCCAACGAACTCCGCCCGGAAGCGGCCCAGGACGCGGTTGGTCTGCAGCAGTTGGCGCCAGAAGAGGTGTGCTGCCGTCGCGTCGTAGGAGCAGTGCTGCTCGTCCTCGGCGAACGGGATGGAGGGTTCCACCTCGTTGGGCCGCCGTTGGAAGGCAGCTTCGATGCCCAGCGCGTGCAGAGCCTGCATGGTCTCGGTGTAGAAGGTCGCGACCGACTTTGGCTTCAGGGCCACTTCGCGGCTCGCGCCGTTGCTGCTGCGGATGACAAGCCGGTGTTCGACGAAGTCGAACTCCGCATCGAAGGTGCCGTCGCCGTAGGGCACTGAGCTGGTCGTCAGGCCCCTCGGGGTGACGTAGAGGGTGACCTGCCACCAGTGGTTGACCAGTGGGGCGTGGGCCAGCCGCAGCTTGCCTACGATCTGTGTCCACATGTGCAGGGTGTCACGGGTTTCGGTCCAGTCGGTCACCCGTAGTGAGGGCCATGCTGTGCTGTGCGGGGACTCGGATGCGGTGGGTGAGTGCGGGAGGCTCACGGCGTCCACCTCCGCTTCGGCTATCGGTGTTCCGGGTTGCTGGAGTCGGGGCGGCAGCCGGCGTCCCATGCGGTGCGCTGGTTGCCATATGGCGGGATGCCGCCGGCTGCGCGCAGCATCGCCGCCAGGTGGAGCAGGTTGTATGTCATGAATGTGGTGTTGCGGTTGGTGAATTCATTGTCCGGCCCGCCGGAGCCGACGTCCAGATAGGACGGTCCAGGACCGGCCTCTCCGACCCAGGCCGCGTCGGCCTGCGGCGGGATGGTGTAGCCCAGGTGCTGCAGGCTGTAGAGGACGTTCATGGCACAGTGCTTGGCTCCGTCTTCGTTGCCGGTGATCAGGCAGCCGGCGACACGGCCGTAGTAGGCATATTGACCTGCCTCGTTGAGCATGCTGGAACAGGCGTACAGGCGCTCGATGACCTGCTTCATGACGGAGCTGTTGTCACCGAGCCAGACGGGACCGCACAGGACCAAGATGTCCGCGTCCATCACGCGCCGGTAGAGGTGGGGCCACTCGTCCCGGCCGGCGCCGTGCTCGGTCATGTCCGGCCAGACACCGGTGGCGATGTCGTGGTCGGCGGCCCGGATGATGTCGGCCTGCGCTCCGTGGCGCCGCATGATCCCCACACTGCGGTCGATGAGGCCGCCGGTGTTGCTGACCTCAGGCGACCGTTTGAGGGTGGCATTGATGAACAGTGCCCGCAGCCCGTCGAAACGGGGCCCGTTCCCGTCCGTGGACCTCGCGCCTGCTTCCGTTCCGGGTCCTGCCATGATCGGTTCCCCTTGGGTGCGTGGTGGGCAGTTCGAGAGCGCCGCGACCAGCACCGTAGGTCGGCAGAGCGCCTTCGCCGGTTCCGCCACGCCCACCGGGGGCGAAGCGATCGGGGTGCGGTGATGCCTGGGCGCGGCCGGAGGCGGGCACTCGACTCATGTCCGTCCGATCCCCGCACTCCGTTCAGGAGGTATGGACGATGACGCACAAAGACCTCCCGGCCCCGGTTCAGGGGCTGGTCCTCACTCACTTCCTGACCGTCCGCGACGTGGCGGTCTCCCGGCGCTTCTACGCCGACGTCCTCGGCGGTGACATCGTGCTGGAGGAGAACCCGGCCATCGTGAAGATCGCCAACAGCTGGATCATCATGAACCCCGGGGGCGGCCCCACCCCCGACAAGCCCGGCATCTCGCTGGAGCCGCCGGGAGACCCGGCGACGGGCGCGCCGACGAGGGTGTCTAGCTTCCTCAACGTCCGGGTGGCCGACATCGCCGCCTTCTATGCGGACGCGAGCGCGAAGGGGGCGCAGTTCCTGACCGAGCCGATCGACCGTAAGGCCGAGGTGCGTTGCTACATGCGGGACCCGGACGGCTACCTGATCGAGGTGGGGCAGGCCACCGGGATGCTGGAAGGTGTCTTCGCCGACCCGCCCGCGGGCGCTGACCGGTAACGACTGTCCGTTCCCTCACACGGGCCGTGGTTCTCAAGGGGGCGGGCCGTGCCGCGGCGTGGGCACGGCCCCCCGGCACGGCGCGGGGTTCGAGTGGCTGCAGGCCTCCTACTGGTCACCGATGACCGGCGTGCGCGACGTCGCCGCGAACCTGCTGATCGAGTGGGGCCACCGCCCCGAGGACCACCCGGAGGTGGTCGACACGATGGAGATCGAGCTGTCCGGCGCCCTCATCGAGACCGCGTCCGACTTCAAGCGCGAGTACGGTCTTCCCGACCGGCGCGTGCAGCCGGAAGCGGCGCCGGCCGAACCCGTCGGGCGTCGACGCGAAGGTGACCGTCGCGGACGCCCTGCGGCGGCCGGCCGAGGCGGAAGAGGCCACCGAGCGCGGCGAACTCGCCGCCGCCGTGGAGCGGATGACCGGGGGGCCGGGATGACGACAGCGGTCCCTTTTGATTCCACTGCTACGTCTACGAACACGACGTCTTGGACTGGCTCTCCAAGTGCTTGTTCCGGCGTATTCCGATTGCCCTCCTACCGGCCCGGATGCTGACGGTACGTCCGGCTGTCTGCGCCAGCGGTGAGAGCGGCGCGTCGGTCAGGCCCGGGCGGAGAAATTGTGCTGGCGAATACACGGGCATAACCTGAGAGGGGCGGATACAACAGCGACGGGCACGCCTCATCGCTGAGATGACGAAACGATCCGCGCCGATCGACGGGATCATTAAGCCCGGATCCACCGGCTGATGCCTGTGGACAACTTCTACCGGAACGAGGAAGTGCCTTGTGACCTGCGATGATGGGAGTTCTTCAGGCTTCCAGCACGCACAATCAGCAAGGCACTTCCGAGATGCAATCTTCCCATGCCGCCGGCCACGTTTCCGCACGCTTCGACGAGCCGAATCTGATCGCGGACGCGGGGCTGCTGCCGCTGGTCGCGCTCGCCGAGCGGGCCGGGCTGCCCGCCCTGGCCGCCGGGGTGCGGATCGAGGCGGCCGGCAACAGCGGCGGCGCGCACGCGCCGGCCAAAGTGATGTCGCTGCTGGGCGCGATGTGTGCCGGGGCCGACTCCATCGAGGACGCCGACCGGCTGCGGCACGGCGCGATGAACCGGGCCTTCGGCGGGATACGTGCTCCGTCCACGCTGGGGACGTTCCTGCGGTCCTTCACCCACGGCCACAACCGGCAACTCCACCGGGTCCACCGCGACTTCCCGGCCTCTCTGGCCCGACACACTCCGCTGCTGCCCGGCGCGGGTGAGGTGATGTTCACCGACATCGACCCCACCCACCGCCGCGTCTACGGCCGGGCGAAACAGGGCGCGGAGCACGGCCGGCTCAAGGGACAGCGCACCCTGCACCCGATCGTGGCGACCCTGTCCACCCCGCTCGCCCGGCCGGTGATCGGAGCGGTGAGGCTGCGCCGCGGCAAGGCCGCCGATGTCCGCGGCGCGAAAAGCTTCGTGAGCCAGGCCCTGACCATCGCGGCCGAGGCCGGCGGGGAGGGGATCCGGATGGTGCGGGCGGACAGCAAGTTCTACACCGCCGATGTGGCCGCCGCCTGCCGCACCGCCTCCGCCTTCTTCTCCCTGACCACGGGCATGAACCCGTCCATCGCCGCCGCGATCGGCCGCATCGAGGACACGGACTGGACACCGATCCGCTACCCCGACGCGTTCGTGGATCCCGACACCGGCGAGATGGTCTCGGACGCGGAGGTCGCCGAGATCGAGTACACCGCATTCACCGGCCGCAAGAAGGCCGAGCACCTCACCGCCCGCCTGATCGTGCGCCGGGTCCGACGCCTCAACCCCCACGCGCCCTCCGGACAGGGCGAGTTGTTCGACTCCTGGCGCTACCACCCCGTCTTCACCGATAGCCCCTTCCCCATGCTGGAAGCCGAACTGCACCACCGACAGCACGCGATCATCGAGCAGGCCACCGCGGACGGGAAGTCCTCCGCCCTCGTGCATCTACCCTCCGGCGACTTCCAGGCGAACGCCGCCTGGCTGACCCTGTGGGCGATGGCCCACAACCTGCTGCGGGCCGCCGGCTCCCTGGCCTCCGTCTTCCACGCCAAGGCCACCACCGCCACCCTCCGCACCCACCTGATCCACGTCCCCGCCCGCCTGGCCCGCACCACCCGCGACAAGCTGACCGCCCACCTCCCCGTCAACTGGCCCTGGACCGACGCCTACCAGGGCCTGTTCGAAGCCGTCCACCACCCACCCGCACCAGGCTGAGAACCCCGCACACCGAACACTGTCGGCCGCACCGGCCCTGGGCGACACCGCCACCACACACCCCCGACCGAAAGCACCGGACAGGCCGCGACCCGCGCACGGCGGATACCGCACACCCTCACACTCGCGCCTCACACAGCCGAAGCTCCTCGGCGAGAGATCGCACCCCCGCGAGATTCACCGGTGGATCCGGGCTGACGAAGACCGGCCGGCCTGAAGGTGGTCCTGGCTCGCTGCCCCGAACTGGACACTGCCGCCGGACACGTCCGCGACTTCGGCGAGATGCTCAGCAGCCGCCTCGGCAGCACGCTCCTCGCCTGGATCGATGCAGTCGACGCCAGCCGGCTACCCGGCCTCACAGGCTTCGCACTCCACCTGCTCCGAGACCTCGACGCCGTAACCGCCGGGCTCACTCCCGACTGGAGCCCCGGCAGCATCGAGGGCGCCGTCAATCGCATCAAGAAGATCAAGCGGCAACTCTACGGCCGAGCCGGATTCGAGCTACTGCGCAAGGTGATCCTGCTCCAGTAACACTCCGAGACGCCCCCGAGATCTGCGTCAGAATTGAGCAGTAGGAACATTTGCTGCGGCTGCCGTGTGGACAGGGGGCCATGCAGGTGCCCAGCCGTGGCAGGATGGCCTCATGTTGATCCGAAAGGGCGATGCCGCGTAGGCGTCCCAAGGCCGTCCGTGCAGAGCGGTGGCGGCCACTATGGCAGTGCCCAGTCCTGAGGGGCCATGGTGTCTCCGCGCGGGCTCGTGCAGCGATCCGTCGGGTCGAAGACCAGGAGATGTGGCCCAACGCGGTCGATCATGCGCTCTCTCGGTTTGAGTCTGCTTTCAAGCAGCCTGGGCGCTACCTGAACGCCTCCGAGGCATATTCGCCCGGGATAGAGGTGGAAGATGCCCGTGACGACCTGGAGCGGGCGATGCTGCACCTTCCTCCCGGAGCCAAACGGGACTTGGGTCGACTGATCACGCGCATCGATGAGGAATTCGATCGCTGTACCTTGCCGGAGCCCAACTACTTCGAGTTGGCGATGTTCGGCTGGTGGTGGACCAGAATGCGTGAACGCTGACAAGCCTCCGGCTCGTTACCCTCCCCTGCAAGCGAACGAAACCGTCACTCTTCGCGACCGATCCCAAGATCTGTGCCAGAAACCTGCCCGGGTTCTGGCTCAACTTCTGTCCCGGCGGCGAGGGTGTGGAGGCTGGGCAGGTCGTCCTGCCGCACGGCGTCGAGTGTCCGGACGGCCTTGAGCTGAAGCTGTTCAGATTCGGTGAGCCTGTCCGGGTGCCGGAGGATCCACCCGGCGACGGCGCGGGGCGAGGGCGGCCGGGCGGTCACCGGTCGTGGTGAGGTGCGCTTGTCGTGCAGGTAGGCGCGAACGCGCGAACCGTTTGACGGTGTGCCAGGCCATGCCGAGCTGCCGCTGGACTGAGCGCAGGCTATGTCCTGCCTCCAGCAGGGCGTGGACGGCTGCGTGCCGGGCCCGAGTCCGGTCGGCACAGCGGTGATCTGTCGGCCATGGGGGGCCGGGTCGGGTTCGAGCTGAGGCGCTGCGGGCGTCAGGACACGCAGGCAGCGGCGGTGCTGGGCGACACTCCGCTCGGCGGCCTCGCTCAGGTTGAGCCAGAGATGCCACCTGTCGGCGGCCTGCACCGCCTGCGGCGCTCCGGCAGCGGCGCCTTCGGCGAAGAACGGAGCGCGGTCCCGGCAGACGACCTCGACACCGGGTCGCTGGGCGAGCCAGGCGGCCAGGCTGGATGCATCCCGGCCCGGGAGCAGATCCCGCCGGTCCCGGTCACCGAGGACGGAACGTTCGTCCTGGAGGACGTCCTGCCGGACCGGGTCGGAAAGTCCACTACTTACTCGGCTACGCGGGTGACGAGGTCCACTACCGCTCTGACTACTGGCTTGTGGTGGACGCGGTCAAGGCGTCGAGCACGGTGGCCCGCTCCGGCAGGTATTCGGCGCGCGGTGCGGCGGGCTTCCTCGGCGGCCTGGCGGATCATGTCGAAGGTGAGCGGCCCCGGCGGGCGTCCGAGGTGCTCGTGCAGTCTTGTTCGGCACGAGCCGGGCCGGAGCCGTTGACGACACGCTCTACCGTTCCACCGATGGCGACGCACGGCCCGCCGCGCACCCCGAGGTCGCCGCCCCCCGCTCGCCTCGCTGGCGAAGCAGGCTGCCCCGGCCTGGCCCCGGCCGCTGCTCGCTGATGCCGCCTCTCCCCGTGTCCAGCGGGAGGGACGGCATCGCCGTGTGTGGTCGAATGCGGGGGCAGTGGGCGGTGATGGCGGCGGCCATGATCTTCTCGTCCGTGCCTGGGCCGCGGCGAGGGGCCGGGCCGGCGGACCCCCGGGCGGGGTGCCAGGGGGAACCTGGACGAAGTACGACGCTCCCCGCCCCGGGGGCATAACCGGGACGGGGCCGTCCTTCCGACCCCCGTGGCGGGAGGACGGCCCCGGGTCTTTCCGGTGGCCGGCCGGTCAGTGCAACTTGTTGACGGCCGTGTTCGTGGTCTTCTTGAAGGCGGCCACGGGCGCGTCCCCGAAGTCGCCCATCTGCCCCCACTCCACGACGGTGACGGTCCTGCCGTCCCGCCCGACCGACAGCAGGGCGATGTCGGTGGCACCCCACGACGTCTCGGTGTGCAGGCCGCGGACGCGGGCGCCCTCCTCGACCGGCAGCTTGCCGTAGTCCCGGCCCTCGGCCTCGACGTCGGGCGAGGACTCCTCGATGCGGTCGGCGCAGGTGCGGATCAGGTCGTCGTAGTGCTTCGCCAGGGCCTTGGCCTGGGCGGCTGTGCCCGTCACGACGGTCAACTGCACGGCGCTGGTGTCCAGGTCGGTCCGGAACTGCCGATGCCGGTAGTCGTAGGAGGGCACGCCCTCCGTGCTCACGCAGACGCCGAGTTCCTCCGGGAACCCGTCGGTGACCGGCCCGGCGGTCCAGGACGACGTCGCGTGCGGCGGCAGCTGGGAGGCCGACAGGAACGTGGGCGCGGCGGCCTTCGGCGCGGCTCCGGCGGCCGGTGCCATGAGGATCGTGCCCGACACGAGGGCAGCAACGGTCAGTGCGGTGAGAGCGCTCGTTCGGTTGCGCATGGACATGGGTGTTCCCCCGTGGATGAGTGTCTGGACGTGGATGTCGAGGCGCGGCCGGCTGGCCGGCCCGGGCCTGGTCGGTGCGGCACCAAGAGCATCAACGGTCGCAGCCGCCGGGCGCAACAGCCGACGGCCGATCGGGAACGGTGGAACCATCCCAGCCCTTCTGACGTGCAGGTACATGGGGTGCCTGGGATACCGTCCCGGGCCGGGTGGGGGCGCACGAGGACGGGGAGACCTGTGACGGCACAGGACGACGGCGACGGCATCGACGAGGTGGCCGAGTTCGCGGCGCTGCTGCGGGCACAGAAGGAGCGCACGGACCGGAGCTACGGCTCGCTGGCCCGCCGTCTGGGCATGAACACCTCGACGCTGCACCGCTATTGCGCAGGCGGCGCGGTGCCGCTCGACTTCGCCCCCGTGGAACGCTTCGCGGCCCTGTGCGGGGCGACGTCGGAGCAGCGCCTGGAGCTCCACCGCCGTTGGCTCCTGGCGGTGGCAGTCCGTCGCCGGCCTCGTGCGGCGGGGGCGGCGGAAGTCGTGCACGACGCGGTGGACGGACCGGACGCGGCGGTGGAGGGCATCTCCGAGCCGGGTACGGCGGCGGAGGCCGACGGCGGTCCGGTCGCCGAAATGGACCCTGCGCCCAGACCACCCTGCGCGCCCGCGCCTCCGCTCCCGCGCCGCCCCTGGTATCGCCGTAGACGTCTCGTGGTCGGGCTGGCCTCCGTCTGTGCCGTGCTCGCGATGCTCGGGGCCCTGTCCGCGGTGCCGGACGGGCGGCGGGCGTCCGCCGACGGTCCTGTCCGGGTCGCCGGTCCGACGGCGTCCGGTTCGGCGGAGGCCAGGGCGCCTGAGCGACGGGGCGCCTCACCCGGCCCGAGCGGTACCCCCACCTCCGAGCGGCCTTCGGGGCCCGCCACCCCGAAGAAGAAGCCGGGCACCTCTCGCCCGTCCGGCGCGACATCCGCCCCGCCCCGCGGGGAACAGGGCGCCGCCGGGCTGCCGCTCGCCTGGTCCGCCAACTCCCAGGCCTGGAAGCTCGGTTGCGGTCACGACTACGTCATCGCCAAGCCGCCGGCCCAGGTCCCCCCTCCCCCTGCCCCGCAGGACGCGGCGCCCTGGGCGGCGACGCAGAGCGCGGTGCACGGCGGCGAGACGCTCGTGCAGCTGTCGGTGCAGGGGCGCAGCGACACGGCCGTCGTGCTGGAGGCGCTGCGCGTGCGCGTGGTCGGCCGTACGGCGCCGGCCGAGGGCAACGCCTACGCCATGGACCAGGGCTGCGGCGGCTCGCTCACTCCCCGGTCCTTCGCCGTGGACCTGGACCAGGACCGCCCCATCGCCCGCGCGGTCGCCGGGAACGACTCCGGCACGCCGATCCCGGCCGTGCGCATGCCCTACCGCGTCTCGGCGAAGGACCCCGAGGTGCTGCTGGTCACGGCCGAGACCGACTCGTGCGACTGCCGCTGGTACCTGGAGCTGGACTGGTCCTCCCAGGGCCGCACGGGCACGGTGCGCATCGACGACGACGGCCGCCCGTTCCGCACCAGCGCCATCGAGGGCCTGCCCCGGTACATGTACGACACCCTGGGACGCCGGTGGGGGCCCTACAGCTAAGGACGGGGCACGTCGCGGAGGGGGTGTCCCGGACGTGCACGCAGCCCGGGATGTGAGCACCCGCGCGTTGAGCGCGGTGATGGGTACCGATGCTGGCACGAGGAGGGCGACATCGCCCAGTACGCCTTGATGAAGCTGTGGGAGTAGTGGTCCACTGACACGACGCCGATGGCATTCACCTTCCATGTCGCCTGACAGCGCTGGATCGACTCTCTCCGGTACAAGAGCGCCATGCCATCGCGGTCGACTCCACGGCCGACTGGATGACCGAGGTCGAGGATCCGGAGGATGATCCGGCCTGCCTCGCCGCCGAGCACATCACGATCCAGAACGTCGGCCAGGCGAGAGATTGAGGTGTCCTCCCTGCTTCGGATCACCTGAGTCCTCGCGCTCTCACCCGCCGACTGCAGCCTGCACGATCGGCGGGCCTCATGCGAGGGCTCGGACGATGAGCGTGCCGATATGCCCGGCCTCCGGAGCGTCCACCACGCGCGCCTCGGCGGTGGTGAAGCCGGCCCGGTCAAGATGCCGCTGCCATACCGCAGGCTTGTAGCTGTATCGGTGAGTCAACATCGCCTTCCCGGCGACGGCGGCGGGCGTCCGCTGCGCCGGTCGGGCGAGCACGCCCGCCCTCCGCGTGCGGCGGCCGCTCCCGGATACGGCCACTCGACATGATGTGTCGTCCGCGGGTTACGCGGCCCCCGGAACAACCCCCGGAGGATGGCCGGGGGGGGGTCCCCATGCCGAGGATGAGGGGCCCCCCCC
>NZ_JBHXNW010000123.1:0-2880 GCF_042717365.1 Streptomyces sp. NPDC058534 | reverse complement strand
GCCACCCTCCAATTTGGTGGTGCGCGCGCTCCGCCGGGCCGGCCGGACCCCCCCGCCGGTCGATCGCCGGGAAGGGGTACCGATGCCGAAGCTGCCGTCGCCCGCCGCGTCGTTCAGCGGGAGCCGACGCGCGGTGCGGGTCTCCGTCGCCTCGGCCGCCGGCTTCTACCCCGCGGCATACCTCTTGGACCAGCCGGTCCTCGCGCTGTACGCCCTGTTCACCCCCATCGCCTTCGGCGTCCTGTCCCCACTGCCGGGCTCCGGCCGCCACCGCGCCGGCAGCGTGCTGCGCGCCGCCCCGGCAGCCGCCGCCCTGATCGCGCTGGGCACCGCCCTCGCAGTAACCACCTGGGCGTCGGCCGTTGGCATGCTTCTCGTCGCCCTGATCCTGACGTTCGGTTCGGTATGCGCCCCGCGACTCGCGAGCGTCGCGCCCGGGCTGCAGCTCTGCTACATCCTGGCCTGCTTCCCGCCTTACGCCCCCGCCACCCTGCCTGAACGGCTGGCCGGACTGGCCTTGGGCGCGACGGCGCTGTTCCTTGGCGAGCTCCTGCTCTTCCCGTCGTCCCGGCATCCGTCGTACGCCAGGCGGGTCGCGGACGCCCTCGACCTGGCGGCCGAAGCGGCGAGACTCCTCCTGCGCGCGGAAGTCGTCGACAGCGTAACGGCCCGTCGGCTGCGGACGACCGGCCGGAAGCTGCGGTTCTCCCGGCAACCGCGCGGCGGCCGTCCCACCGGCGCCGGACGGACCGACCGGGCGCTGGCCCACGCGGGCTCGGCAGCGCGCCGGCTGCTGGACCAGCTGGCCGCCCTCAGCGAACTCCCGCCCGCTCCGGCCGACACGGCTTCGCAGACCCTGCTCCACGGTATCGCGGCGACGTGCGCGGACACCGCGGGTATCCTCCGCGGCGACCGGCCGGCCCACGGCACCGAGCTGATTGAGGAGATGACGGCGCGGTTTCTGGACGAGCGCCGCGGCCCAGAGGGCCGCGGCGGCCGTCCCTACGCGCTCCTGCGCCGCCAGTCGACGCTGCTGACCGTGGCGGTGTCGATGGTGACCGTGCGCACGGCGGCGGACCTCGCGGCAGGCGGCGACCATGCGGTGCCCGGACTGCCCCACGAGCAGTTCTGGTACGCGAGGGTGCCGACGGCACATCTGTGGCTCGTGCGGATCCGCGGCAACCTCACTCCGCGCTCCGTCGTGTTCCAGAACGCGGTCCGTACGGCGCTGGGGCTCGGCCTCGCCCGTCTGGTGGCCGGGGCGCTCGACCTGTCGCACGGCTTCTGGGTGTTGTTGAGCGTGCTCACGCTGGCGCGCACGACGGCGGTCGGTACCTGGTCGGCCGTGCAGTCGGCCGCCACCGGGACCCTGTTCGGCGCCGTGCTCGCGGGTGTGCTCATCATCGGGGCGGGTGACGCGACCGAACTGTACGCCGGTCTGCTGGTGCCCATGATGGTGGTCGCCTTCTCGGTGGGGCCCGCCGGGGGGCCCGCGTGGGCGCAGGGACTGTTCACGCTGGTCGTGTCGACCGCCTTCGCTCAGATCGCCCCCGTGACCTGGCGGCTGGAGGAGGCACGGCTGATCGATGTGCTGACCGGCAGCGCGGTCGGGCTGGTGTGCGGGCTCTTCGCGTGGCCGGCCGGTGCCCGCGCCGAGCTGCGGCGCAGCGTGGCGGCGCTGTTGCGGGCCACCGCGCCCGTGGTGCGCGATACCGCCGACGCGGCGGCCGGCCGTGGTGTCAGCCCGCGTGCGGACGCCTCCGAGCGGCCCACGGCCGGGTCGCTGTGGTCCGCCCTGCACCGGCTGCGCATCGCGGAGGCGGCCTACGCGCAGTTCCGCATGGAGCCCAGCTCTCATGCGGACGACGACGGCCCCGACTGGCTCGCAGCCCTCAACTACGGCTCCCGCGTGCTCACCGGCGCCTACTGGCTGCCGCCCGCCCAGGGCGCACCTTGTATCCCGCCCGAAGCCCGGCGGTGGATGGACACGGCCGCGCGGCAGGTGGCAGCCGCCGGCCTGAGAGCGGCGGACCGGCCCCCGCTGGGAGTCCGGGTCCGGCTCGCACCGCTGCCGTCCGTCACCTCGCCCGCCACGACGCCGGGGGCGTGGTCCCTCCTCGTCGATCTGGAGGTGTGGCTGCACGCCCTCGCTTCAGACCTCGCCACCGCCACCGGGGCGGACTGCCCGGCCGCCGCAGACAAACGGCATTGACCGGCAGGTAGAGGGGACCCGCTGGTGCCCGGTGCGCGGCGTCCCGCGTGCGAGCAGCCGGGCCACGGGTCACCAGGATGGCTGCCGGCACCGCTGCCGCGCCGTGCAGCCAGCCGGGATGACCGAAACCGCGCGCCACGTCGTGAGGCGCGGCCCGCTTGGCGACTGCGGGCCGCTTCGCCGAGAACGACCTGAAGTCCATCGTCCAGCACCGCCGCCATGGCGTCCGCCCCGCCGACCTGGTCGTCGCAGACGAGGCCCATTCCGTCCAGCCCGGCACCTCCGCCTGGGCCGACTTCGGCCGCAAGGCCACCTGATCCACCGGTCAGCACACCAACGAGCGGAATTTGACCCGGCACCTGCTCCAGTCCCTCCACCACCGACGGCCCCGCCGATCCCACCCGAGCTCGAGGCCGTGCTCAAGCGGATCCGGTTTCCCTATCTGCGCAGATCCGCCCCCGACGTGCTGGCCACCGCCCGTTCCCAACGCCGGGATCCAGCCGAGGTCGTGCGGGTCCTGCTGGAGGTAGAGATCAAGGGCTGCGACGAGGACCCTCGCCGCAACCACCGCAAGCAGGGTCTTCAACTGTTGGGGCTTTCGCTTAAACAGGCCGAGCAACGCTATTTATCAGATGTGTGGTTGATCCGCAGAATTTCGGGCCAGGTTT
>NZ_JBHXNW010000122.1:0-18931 GCF_042717365.1 Streptomyces sp. NPDC058534 | reverse complement strand
CAAAACGCGCACCCCCTACGACGAAGCGACCGCCTGGTCACACCATGCCCACGCCCCTACACCTTGACCTCAAACGACATGGGGTGTCTGACCGCCCGCTGCCACCTCGACAACCAGGGCCGGAAGCCCGCCGCCTGACCGTCTCGCGGTGGCTTCGGCCGCCGCCCACCCCACACCCTCCGCAGGCATCTCTTGGAATTGATCATCTAGCGTGGCGGAGTGGTCAACGGCTGCGTAGACATGGCGGAACTGGACAGCCGCATAGCCGTCTGAGACTCCAAGGACCCCTCACACGGCATTCCCCGGGTTCCGCCTCCGTCTTCACCGCCCCCATCGGGGCCCTGAAGGAACGCAAAGGGCGCCCGGACCGACACACGGCACCGGACGCCCCCCGCGGCGCGAAGGCCTACTCCGTGGTCGCCGCCGCGTCGGCCGCCTGGGCCAGCAGGGCGCGTTCGATGCCCGAGCGGGATTCCGAGACCAGGCGGCGCAGGGCCGCGTTCGGCTGGGCGGAGGCCAGCCAGGCGTCCGTGCGGTCCAGGGTCTCCTGGGACACCTGCACCGCCGGGTACAGGCCGACCGCGATCTGCTGGGCCATCTCGTGCGAACGGGAGTCCCAGACGCTCTTCAGCGCCTCGAAGTACCGCTCCGTGTACGACGCCAGCAGCTCGCGCTGGTCGGTCTGGACGAAGCCGGCGATGACCGCCTCCTGGACGGCGTTCGGCAGCTTGTCGGAGTCCACGACCGACTCCCAGGCCTCCGCCTTGGCCTGCTCGGTGGGGCGGGCGGCACGCGCGGTGGCGGCGTGCCGCTCACCGGCGGCCGTCTTGTCCCGCTCGTACTCGGAGGCGATCTCCGAGCCGCCGAACCGGCCCACGGCCGCCAGCCGCTGCACGAACGCCCAGCGCAGCTCCGTGTCGACGGCCAGGCCCTCGATCGTCTGCGTGCCGTCAAGGAGCGCGTCCAGCAGGTCCAGCTGCTCCGGCATCCGCGCCGTCGCCGCGAACGCGCGCGCCCACGCCAGCTGGTGGTCGCTGCCCGCCTCGGCGGCGCGCAGGTGGGCCAGCGTGGCCTCGGTCCAGCGGGTGAGCAGCGCCTCGCGGGCGGTCGGGGCGGCGTACTGGTCGATTGCCAGCTTCACCTGGCGGTGCAGCGACTGCACGACACCGATGTCGGATTCCTTGCCGATGCCGGACAGGACCAGAGAGAGGTAGTCCCGGGTGGCCAGCTCCGCGTCCCGGGTCATGTCCCAGGCCGACGCCCAGCACAGGGCGCGCGGCAGCGACTCGGTGAAGTCGCCCAGGTGCTCGGTGACGACGGCCAGCGACTGCTCGTCCAGGCGGACCTTCGCGTACGACAGGTCGTCGTCGTTCAGCAGCAGCACCGCCGGGCGGTATTTGCCCACCAGCTGCGGTACGTCCGTCAGCTCGCCGTCCACGTCCAGCTCCACGCGCTCGCCGCGCACCAGCTTGCCGACCGCGTCGAGGTCGTAGGCGCCGACCGCGATGCGGTGCGGGCGCAGGGTTGGCTCTCCCTTGGCGCCGGCCGGCAGCGCCGGGGCCTCCTGGCGGATGGCGAAGGACGTGATGACACCCGCCCCGTCCGTCTCGATCTCCGGGCGCAGCACGTTGATGCCGGCCGTCTCCAGCCACGCCTTCGACCAGGTCTTCAGGTCCCGCCCGGAGGTCTCCTCCAGCGCGCCCAGCAGGTCGGACAGGCGCGTGCTGCCGAACGCGTGCCGCTTGAAGTACGCCTGCACGCCCCGGAAGAACGCGTCCTGACCGACGTACGCGACGAGCTGCTTGAGCACGCTCGCGCCCTTGGCGTACGTGATGCCGTCGAAGTTGACGAGCACGTCGTCCAGGTCGCTGATGTCCGCCATGATCGGGTGCGTGGACGGCAGCTGGTCCTGCCGGTACGCCCAGGTCTTCATCTGGTTGGCGAATGTCGTCCACGAGTGCGGCCACTTGGAGCCGGGCGCGTCCGCCTGGCAGGCGGCCTCGGCGTAGGTGGCGAACGACTCGTTCAGCCACAGGTCGTTCCACCACTCCATGGTGACCAGGTCGCCGAACCACATGTGCGCCAGCTCGTGCAGGATCGTCGCCGCCCGCACCTCGTACGCGGCGTCCGTCACCTTCGAACGGAACACGTACTGGTCCCGGATGGTCACCGCGCCCGCGTTCTCCATCGCGCCCGCGTTGAACTCCGGCACGAAGAGCTGGTCGTACTTCTTGAAGGGGTACTGGTAGTCGAACTTCTCCTGGAACCACTCGAAGCCCTGCCGGGTCACCTCGAAGATCGCGTCCGAGTCGAGGTGCTCGGCCAGCGAGGGCCGGCAGTAGATGCCCAGCGGGACGGACTGGCCGTCCTTCTCGTACACGCTGTGCACGGAGTGGTACGGGCCGACGATCAGCGCCGTGATGTACGACGAGATGCGCGGGGTCGGCTCGAAGACCCAGACGCTGTCCTTGGGCTCGGGCGTCGGCGAGTTGGAGATGACCGTCCAGCCCTCGGGCGCCTTCACGGTGAACTGGAACGTCGCCTTCAGGTCCGGCTGCTCGAAGCTCGCGAAGACCCGGCGCGCGTCCGGCACCTCGAACTGGGTGTACAGGTACGCCTGGTCGTCCACCGGGTCGACGAACCGGTGCAGGCCCTCGCCGGTGTTGGTGTACGCGCAGTCGGCGGCCACGCGCAGGATGTTGCGCCCCGGCAGCAGCCCCGGCAGGGCGACGCGGGAGTCCTGGAACACCTCGTCGGCGTCGAGGGAGTCGCCGTTCAGCGTCACCTCGTGGACCGTCGGCGCGACCAGGTCGATGAAGGACTCGCCGCCGCCCTCCGCGACGTCGAAGCGCACCGTGGTCACGGACCGGTAGGTGCCGCCCTCCTGCGCGCCGGTGAGGTCGAGATCGATCTCGTACGAGTCAACGCTCAGCAGCGTCGCCCGCTGCCGCGCCTCTTCGCGAGTCAGGTTTGTGCCAGGCACGCGGTCATCTCCTCGTTATGTGTCGGTTGCGCCATCCTTCCACGGGGCCCGCGCGGAACGCGATGTCCATTTCCCGCCGGTGGGCGGGCCGGGCGGGCGCGAACGTGGGGCCATGCAGCACTACACCGCACACCCCATCGCCCCGGCCACCCTGAAGGAACTGCGCGCCACCGACGACGCGGGCCGCACCCCCGGCCCGTTCACCGACACCGAGGGCGGCGCACCCCTGCGCTGCTGCCTGCGCCGCAGCACGCCGGGGGAGTGCATCGCCCTCGTCTCCTACGCCCCGCTGCGCCGCTGGGCGGCTCGCACCGGCGCCGACCCGGGCGCGTACGACGAGCAGGGGCCGGTCTTCATCCACGCCGAGGAGTGCGCGGGACCGGACGGGAAGGGTCTCGCCTTCACCAACGCCCATCGCACGGTGCGCCGCTACTCGGCACAGGGACGCATCCTCGGCGGACGGCTGGTCGGCGGCTCCGGCGGCGGGGCCGACGCGTTCGGTCCCGCCCTCCAGAACGCGTTCGACGACCCGGCCGTGGAGTTCGTCCACGTCCGGGCCGTCGAGTACGGCTGCTTCCTCTACGAGGTCCGCAGGGGCGGGCCGGGTCTCAGCGCTTGAGCTCCGCCGCCACCAGCTCCGCGATCTGCACCGCGTTCAGGGCCGCGCCCTTGCGCAGGTTGTCGTTGGAGACGAACAGGGCGAGGCCGTTCTCCACGGTCTCGTCCTGACGGATGCGGCCCACGTACGACGGGTCCTGCCCGGCCGCCTCCAGCGGGGTCGGCACCTCGGTGAGCGCGACGCCGGGGGCGCCGGCCAGCAGCTCCTTGGCGCGCGCCACGCTGAGCGGGCGGGCGAAGCGGGCGTTGATCTGCAGGGAGTGGCCGCTGAAGACGGGCACCCGCACGCAGGTGCCGGAGACCTTCAGCTCCGGGATCTCCAGGATCTTGCGGGACTCGTTGCGGAGCTTCTGCTCCTCGTCCGTCTCGTGCAGGCCGTCGTCGACGATGGACCCGGCCAGCGGCAGCACGTTGTACGCGATCGGCGCCACGTACTTGTCGGGCTTCGGGAACTCCACCGCGCGGCCGTCGTGCGTGAGCTTCGGGGCGTCCGCGCCGGCCTTCTGGACCTGCTCGAACAGCTCGTCCACGCCGGCCAGGCCGGAGCCGGAGACCGCCTGGTAGGTGGCGACGACGAGGGCTTCGAGGCCCGCCTCCGCGTGCAGCGGACGCAGCACCGGCATCGCGGCCATCGTGGTGCAGTTCGGGTTGGCGATGATGCCCTTGGGGCGGTCCGTGATCGCGTGCGGGTTCACCTCGGACACCACCAGCGGGACCTCGGGGTCGCGGCGCCAGGAGGAGGAGTTGTCGATCACGACGGGGCCCTGCGAGGCGACCTTCTCGGCCAGCGCCTTGGAGGTGGCGCCGCCCGCGGAGAACAGCACGATGTCCAGACCGGAGTAGTCGGCGGTGGTCGCGTCCTCCACCGTCACGCCGTCCAGCTCCTTGCCCGCGCTGCGCGCCGAGGCGAACAGGCGCAGCTCGGTGACCGGAAAGTCGCGCTCCGTGAGGATCCTGCGCATGACCGTGCCCACCTGGCCGGTGGCTCCGACGATTCCGATCCTCACGGTGACTCCTTCTCCGTTTGTGCGCGTGTCTTCACGCGCACTTTGCTTGGCCGAGACTTTTCCATCATGGGGCGAAGCCCGGCCCGCCTGTCCAATCCTTTGCCCCGGGTGCCCGCACCCTGGGACGCGGCGGCTCCGGTGCGCCCCTGCCCATCCCTTCCCACCCCACACGACGATGTGACGTACGCCTCGCGCGACTGACCGGCCGGCCGGGCGAACGTTTCGGACCGCTGCGGCGTCATAGGGGAGACGCGAGGACAGGGCCCAGGGGGAGGGGTGGCAGTGCTGCGCAGGAAGGCCCGCCGCGGGCACGGGGACGCCGGACGCGACGATCCCCTGGACGCGGCCCAGGAACGCCGGGTGCGGGCGGTGCTCGCGCTCGGCGGGGTGCCGCAGGCGGACCTGCCGGACGGGGTGCAGCAGGTCCGCCTGCGGTTGCTGGAGCGGACGGCGAGCGGCCGGGAGGCGCCGCGCGACGTGTCGGCGTGGGCGGCGGTCGTCGCCTCCAACCTGGCGATGGACTGGCACCGCGCCCGGCGCCGCCAGGACCGGCTCGGGGAGCGACTGGCCGCGCTCCGCCAGGCGGACCATCCCTCGGGGGAGGACACCAGCGTGCTCTCCCTCGCCGTCGCCCAGGGCCTGGACGAGCTGCCCGACGCCCAGCGCCAGGTTCTCGTCCTGCGGTTCTTCGCGGACCTCCCGGTGCGCGGCATCGCGGAGGAGCTGGGCATCCCCGAGGGCACGGTCAAGAGCAGGCTGCACACGGCGGTACGGGCACTGCGGGCCCGCCTGCACGAGGACGAGGTGGTGTGAGATGGCCGCCGAGCACCCCGGTGGGGACGACGCGCTGATGGCTGCGATCACGGGCGAGCCGCTGCCGCCCGGCGCAGGCGCGGACGCGGACGGCGCGTACCGGTCCGCGACGGCCGACGTGGCGCTGCTGCGGGAACAGCTGGGGATCATCGGGCGGTCGCTGAGCGAGCCGCTCCCCGAGCCGCTCCCCGAGCCCGAGGTCTCCGCAGTGGTCCCCGCCCCCCGCCGCCCCCGGCGCCGGCCGCTCACCCTCGCCCTCGCGGTGGCCTGCGCGGGCACCGTGGTGATGGGCCTCGGCTGGCTGGTGGTGCAGGGCGGGAGCGGCGGCTCCGAGGACGCGGCCGGCAAGGCCGCGGCGAGCGACGAGCGGGCGGACTCCGCCGGGTCCGGCGCAGCCTTCGGCAGCCCTCACTACCTCGCCTGCGCCCGACTGGTGGCCGAGGGCACGGTGACCCGCGCCGAACCCGTGCCGGGCACCGGCCGGCACCGGATCACCCTGGACGTGACCCGCACCTACAAGCCGGAGCCGGGCGAACGGCCGGAGCCGGAGCCGGACGGTGAGCCGATCACCTTCGAGCTGGACGACACCACAGCCCGGCTCGCCGCGGGCGATCAGGCGCTGATCGGCATCCCTCCGCACGGGGACACGCCGGACGCCGTGATCACCGGCCGCCGGGCCATCGCCGCCGAACGCGCCTGGATCACCGCGTCCCTCGCCGAGTCCCGCACCCTCACCTGCGACTGACCGCCGGATACGGCAAAGGGCGGGCGCCCAACAGAGCGCCCGCCCTCCCGGTGTCGCACCGGACTACGGCACGACCTTCCCGATCCGCACGCTGCCGAGACCCGCTGCCGTGCCGTGGGCGTTCACCAGCTGGACCCGGCCGAAGAACTCACGGCCCTCCGGCGCGGCGGCCAGTGCCGTCACGCTGCCGGAGACCGTCGCCGAGTCGCCCGTGCCGAGCTTCACCGGCGCCGAGCCGTCCACGCCGACCGAGCCGAGGGTGGCGGCGAAGTACACGTCCCGGTAGTCGTACTCCGTGCTGCCCGACGGCACCCCGTAGCCGACCACCTCGACGGTGTACGCACCGGCGGTCGGCTTCCGCACGGAGACCGACTCCTCCGAGTCGCCGTCGGCGGACTGGCCGACGACCTTGCCGTCCTTGTCGTAGACGGTCAGGTCCAGGTCGGAGGCCGCGTCGGAGACGCCCCCGATGGCCACGTCGAGCGACTCCGCGCCCTCGGGCACCTCGACCGTGGAGGTCTTCGTCTCACCCTGCTTGATCGAGGGGCGGGACGTCTCGGACGAGCCGAGCGGACCGCCGACCAGCTTGCCCTCCATCGGGGCGTACCGGTTCGTCACCTTCCAGGAGACGGCGGCCGGCGTGCCGACCTTCGCCTCGGGCACGGTCACGGTCTCCGGGTCGAAGACGGCGCCGAGGACGTTGACGTCCAGCTTGTAGGGGTTGTCCAGCAGCGGCGAGGTGCGCCGCGACTCGACCTCGATCTCCCAGACGCCGGGCTGCGGGTCGGCGTACGCGCGCACGTCGGGCCGGCAGCCGTTGCCGTCGAGGTAGTTGTTGTAGCAGTACGGCGTGGAGGTGGTGTCGACCGGGACGCCGTACGGGTGGATGGCGATGAACCGGGTCTGGCTCTTGTCCTTCAGCCCGCTCATCGCCACCTCCAGCGCCTTCGCGCCCTCGGGGACGGTCACGAAGTACGACTCGGTGCTGTTGCGCTGCACGGAGTTCTTCGCGGAGAAGTCGTACTTCAGCGGGGTCGAGGCCACGACCGTGGTCAGGACCTGCTTGTCGACGCCCTCGGTGCGCGGGTCGTCGACCTCCAGGATCGCGCTCTTGAGGCCCCCGGACCGGGGCCGCGCCTCGACCTTGACGGTCACCGGCTCGTTCAGCGGCAGCCGCACCTCGTCCGGACCGACGATCCGGAAGGTGCGGCCGGTGTTGTTCTCGAAGTCCAGCTCGTGCCGGACCGCCCGGTCGGCGCCGGACGTACGGGTGAGCGTGATCTCGTACGTCTTCCGCTCGCCCGCCTTCAGGCCGCCCTCGCGGTCGTAGAGGCCGGTGCCCTTGCCCGGGGTCTTCAGGAACTGGTCGATCGCGGTGTCGACCGGGGCCTGGACGGTGTACTCGTGGGCGGTGGCGCCCTTGCGGATCGCGCGCCAGGCGTCGGGGATGTTGATCAGGCCCGCGCCCTCCTCGTACGCCTGCACGCCCTTGATGTGGTCGGCGGTCGAGGTGAGCGCCGTGCGCAGCTTCGCCGGGGTGAGGTCGACGTCCGCCTGCTTGGCGGCCGACAGCAGCAGCGCGGAGGCGCCGGCGGCCTGCGGGGAGGCCATCGAGGTGCCCTGGAGCATGCCGTAGCCGGCCGGCAGGTCGTAGCCCGCCTCCGGGACCGGGGCGCCGGGCATCCAGGTCTGGATGGAGTTGACCGCGGCGCCGGGCGCGGTGAGCGTCGGCGTGAAGCCGCCGTCCTCACGCGGGCCGCGCGAGGAGAACGGCATCATCGCGTACTTCTTCTGCACCGCGGAGCCGTAGTTGGCGGCCCAGGTCTCGCGGGAGATGGACGCGCCGACCGAGATCACCTTGCCGGCCAGCGACGGGTCGCCGATGGTGTTGGCGCCGGGGCCGGAGTTGCCCGCGGAGATCACCAGCTGGACGCCGTAGGTGTCGATGAGCCGCGTGTACAGCTCGGCGCGCGCGTTGTTGCCGTCGTTGAGCGCGGGCAGGCCGCCGATCGACATGTTGACGATGTCGACGCCGCGGTTGACGACGAGGTCGATCATGCCCTCGGTGAGCGCGACGTTGGTGCAGCCGCCGCTCCAGGTACAGGCGCGGGAGGAGACGATCTTCGCGCCCGGCGCGGCACCGTCCATCCGGCCGCCGAACAGGCCGTTGGCGGCGGCGAGTCCGGCCACGTGCGAGCCGTGCGAGCCCTCGATGACACCGATGTTGACGAAGTCGGCCTTGGCGCCGGAGGAGTTGTGGACGACGTCCTTGCGGATCTCGATGACGAACGGCTGGCGCTCGGCCACGTCCGTCTTCGGGTCGTCGGTGCCGAAGTACCCGACCTGGAAGCCGTCCTTGTAGGGCTTCATCGGGGTGTCGTCGGCGAAGTCGTTGTTGCCGTTCAGGTCGACGCGGACCGTGCCGGCCTCGGCGTCGTACAGGACGCCCCAGGAGTCGGTGGTGTCGCCGTCGCGGTTGGCGTCGCCGGCCGCGTCACCGCCGGTGGTGTAGGACTCCAGGAAGCTGCTGACCTGGTAGGAGCCCGCCGGTGCCGTCCAGGTCTTCCCGCCGTAGGTGAAGGTCGGCCCGGACACGGAGGTGGTCATCGGGCGCCAGGTGCGGTCGCCGTCGACGACCGGGTCGGTGGCGGTGACCCAGTCGACGATCTTGCGCTCGCCGGTGGTGGTCTTCCGCAGTGCCGGGTGCCCGAGGTCGACGCCCGAGTCCAGGATGCCGATGGTGACGCCGCGGCCGTCCGCCTTCGGGTACTTCTCCACGAAGTCGACGGCGCCCGTCTCGAAGGACGGGTTGTACGGGTTCTCGGCCGGGGTGCGGCGGTTCGGCGCCGGGTAGGAACGGCCCTTGTGGTGCGCGGCGCCCTTCGCCCGGTCCGCGCTCGGCGTCGGGTCGTCCAGCGGGATCTCCTCGCGCAGGTCGATGCCGTGCACGGAGGAGAGCTTCGCTGCGGCGGCGATGGCCGAGTCCGCCTTGGCGGTGGGGACGGTGGCGCGGACGTAGCCCAGCTCGTCGTAGGTCCGGCCGACGGTGCCGCCGGGGACCGCGTCCAGCTCCTTCGCCACCCGCTCGGTCCCGCCCGGCGCGGTGGCGACCATCATCGTGACGTTCTTCTCGCCGTCCGCCTTAGCCTCGGCGAGCCGGTCCGCGTCGTCGGAACCGAGCTTGTCGTGCGCGGACTTGACGGAGGCGTCGGCGGGGGGAGCGGCCGCCGGGCCGTCGGCGGCGAGGGCCGCGGGCACGGGCCCGGCCGCGGCGAGCGCGGCCACGAGGCCCGCGGCCACGGCGATGCGGGCCGCGCGTCTCGCGCCCGGTATCGGTTCGCGCTGGGGGGAGTGGGTCATCGGCATCCCTTGTAGGTAAAGGAACGTGCGTGAACGACCGGAGCCGATCGGTCCCGGCCGCGACAGTCCGGAATTCGATCCCGGACGACCGCTCAGCTTTACGCAAGGGTTCACTGTTTGGGGAGAGTTGTCCGGGACGGGAAGGAGTCATGGCGTACTTCCGCCATACGCCATCCGGGACACAAGGGGCGGGCCATGACAATCCCGTGAGGAGGGGCCGCCGGGCGTCGTGCCCCGCGGCCCCTCCTCTCCCCTCCTGGTGACCGCCCCGTCGTCACTACTGGGGCAGCACCACGACATACGCGGCGGGTTCCCGGTCCCCCGCCGCCATCAACGCAGTACGGACGACGGTCGCCTGGTGTTCAAGCGAGTCCCGCAGTTTGCGCGGGGTGAGGTGCACGACCGTAATACCCAGCCGCTCCAAGTGCTCCCGCTTGCGCGCATGTTCCGCCCAGGCCGCGTCGTCCTCCTGCTGCCGGTGCGCGCGGGTGTCCAGCTCCAGCGCCACCGCCTGCTCCGGCCAGAAGGCGTCCACGCCGCCGAGGTGGGGGCCGCCGGGCATGCGCAGGTCGACGTTCCAGACCGGCTCGGGCAGGCCGTGCTCGCGCACCATCCGGTACAGCCGCTGTTCGGCCAGCGCCCGCCCCTCGGCGACCAGCGAGTCCACGGCGTCCACCACGTGCGGCCGGCTCAGCAGCCGCGCCCGGTTCAGCTCCCGTACCACCGCGGCCGGTTCGCAGTGTCCGCCGCGCACCGCCTCGGTCAGCAGCCGCCGCACGGCCTCGGCGTCCGTCAGCTCCGCCACCGCGTCGGCCAGCGCCCGCGCCACCGGCGCCACCGGCACCCCGGCGACCTCCTCGGCGGCGGGCAGCGCGGCCGTGCGGACGATGCGCGCGCACCCCGTCGTCCGCAGCCGGCGCAGCCGCGGCACCAGCACCTCGATGACGTCCAGGGACGGTAGTGGGGGAGTGGCGGAGAACCCGTGCAGCGTCAGCGCGGCCAGCCCCGTGATCATCGCCTCCGCGTAGGCGGGGACGGGAGGGTGCTCGCCGCCCGGCTGGACCGGCACGGCGGCGGTGACGCCCGGGACCGTGCCGGACGTGCGCTCCCGCGCGGCGTAGAGGAGCACCGCGTGCAGGCGCTCGTCGCCGGTCGGGGGCCCCGGGTGGAGCAGGACGACGTTCGGGAGCAGTTGCCGCCAGGGCCCGCCGGGGCGGCACTGTTCGTTGGTCTCGGCGGCGGAGACGCCGTGCGCCCGGAGCTGGGCGGCCGTCATCAGCCGGCGCCGGCCGTGCGCCAGTTCGTGCAGGGGGCGGGGGGAGAGCGGGGTGTTGTGCGTCATGACCGGGGGTTTCCCGCGCCCGATGCGTCCCTTAACCCCTGTTACACGCTCATCGCCGAACCAGGACAAGCCCGCCCTAAAGGACGGGTGTTCGGATGCCGAAAACCCCTGGTCCGCCGAGGTGCGGCCCAGGGGTTACGGCTGCTGTTGACTGAATTCCGTAACGATGACGCAGCGCCAAATCATTGGCCAAAGATCGTCGTCGTCCGGGACACGTTCGGCCTAGCGGGCCGCCGCCCCGTCACAGGCCTGCCCCCGCAGCGCCCGCGCCAGGTCGTCCCGCGCCTCGAGGACAAGCCGCCGCAGCGCCGGCGCCGCGTCCTCGTGTGCCGACAGCCACGCGTCCGTCGCGTCCAGCGTGTCCTGGGAATCCATCAGGGACGGGAACAGGCCCCGGACCACGTCCATCCCGATCTGGATGGACCGCTCGGCCCACACCCGCTCGATCACCGCGAAGTACTTCTCCGTGTACGGCGCGAGCAACTCCCGCTGCGAGGACCGCTCGAACCCCGCGATCGTCGCCTCCACCAGGGCGTTGGACAGCGTGTCGGACTCCACGACCTGCGCCCAGGCCTGCGCCTTCACCGCCGCCGACGGGCGGGCCGCCAGGCAGCGCACCTGGTGGCGCTTGCCGGAGGCCGTGTCGTCGCGGGCCAGCTCGGCGGCCAGCACCGCCTCGTCCGCCACACCGTGCGCCGCGAGCGGGGCGAGGAACGCCCAGCGCAGCTCCTGGTCCACGTCGAGGCCATCGATCTTCTCGGTGCCGTCCAGCAGCCCGCGCAGCAGCTCCAGTTCGGCCTCGTCGGACGCCACCGCCGCGAAGAACCGCGCCCACGCGAGCTGCTGCTCGCCGCCCGGCGCCGCCTCCCGCAGCTCCCGCAGCGCGCCCTCGCCGAGCAGCCGGCCGCCGGTCTCCCGCCACTCGGGCGCCGCGTAGTGCACCAGCGCCGACTCGGCCCAGGCGTGCAGCATCTGGAGCACGCCGATGTCCGACTCGCGCCCCGCGAACCGCAGTACAAGACCGATGAAGTCCCGGGCCGGCAGCAGCGCGTCCCGCGTCATGTTCCACAGCGCCGACCAGCACAGGGCGCGGGCCAGCGGGTCCGTCAGCGAGCCCAGGTGCTCGCGCAGCGTCGCCAGCGAGGTGTCGTCGAAGCGGGTCTTGCAGTACGTCAGGTCGTCGTCGTTGACGAGGACCAGCTCGGGCGCCTCGGCGCCGACCAGCTCCGCGACGACCGTGCGCGGCCCGTCGACGTCCACCTCGGCGCGCGCGTACCGCTCCAGAGCCCCACCGTCCGTGCGCCGGTACAGGCCCACCGCCACCCGGTGCGGGCGCAGTTCGGGGTGGGATTCGGGCGCCTCCTGCACGACGGCCAGCTCGTCGACGGTGCCCGCCTCGCTCAGCAGCACCTGCGGGGTCAGCGAGTTGACGCCCGCCGTCTGGAGCCAGGAGCGCGCCCAGGCCGCCATGTCCCGTCCGCTGGTCTCCTCCAGCACCGACAGCAGGTCGCCGAGGCGGGTGTTGCCGTACGCGTGCCGCTTGAAGTAGCGCCGCGCGCCCTCCAGGAACGCGTCCTGGCCGACGTACGCCACCAGTTGCTTCAGCGCGGAGGCGCCCTTGGCATAGGTGATGCCGTCGAAGTTGAGCTTGGCGTCCTCCAGGTCACGGATGTCGGCCGTGACCGGGTGGGTGGACGGCAGCTGGTCGGCGCGGTAGGCCCAGGCCTTGCGGCGGTTGGCGAAGGTGATCCAGGCGTCCTTGAAGCGGGTCGCGCCGACGTTCGCGAACGCGCCCATGAAGTCGGCGAAGGACTCCTTCAGCCACAGGTCGTCCCACCACTCCATGGTGACGAGGTCGCCGAACCACATGTGCGCCATCTCGTGCAGGATCGTGTTGGCGCGGCCCTCGTACGACGCCCGCGTCACCCGCCCGCGGAACACGTACTCCTCCCGGAAGGTGACCAGGCCCGGGTTCTCCATCGCGCCCAGGTTGTACTCCGGCACGAACGCCTGGTCGTACTTCCCGAAGGGGTACGGGTAGTCGAAGTGGTCGTGGAAGAAGTCCAGGCCCTGCTTGGTGATCAGGAAGACGTCGTCGGCGTCGAAGTGCGGCGCCAGGCCCTTGCGGCACAGGGCGCCGAGCGGGATCTCCAGCCGCGTGCCGTCCTCGAAGGTCCGCTCGTAGGAGTCCGTGACGTAGTGGTACGGGCCCGCGACGACACACGTGATGTACGTCGAGACCGGCTTCGTCTCCGCGAACCGCCACACCCCGTCGACGCGCTCTCCGGCGCCGTTGCTCCACACCGTCCACTCCTCGGGCGCCCGCACCTCGAAGCGGAACGGTGCCTTCAGGTCCGGCTGCTCGAAGTTGGCGAAGACCCGGCGGGAGTCGGCCGGCTCGTACTGGGTGTACAGGTACACCTCGCCGTCCTCGGGGTCGACGAAGCGGTGCAGGCCCTCACCGGTGCGGGAGTAGGCGCACTGGGCGTCGACGACCAGTTCGTTGTCGGCGGCCAGGTCCTCCAGGGCGATCCGGGAGCCGTCGAAGACCTCGCTCGGGTCGAGGTCGCGGCCGTTGAGGGAGACGGCGGTGACGCTCGGGGCGGCCAGGTCGGCGAAGCTGCTCGCGCCGGGTTCGTTGCAGCGGAAACGGACCGTGGTGACGGAACGGAAGGTGCGGGGCCCCTCGCCCTGCGCGTCACCGACGGCCGAGCGCACGTCGAGGGACACCTCGTACCCGTCGACGGAGAGCAGGGCGGCCCGCTCCCGGGCCTCGTCGCGGGACAGATTCTCACCGGGCACGGGTGGCACTCCTCGGGTGGTGTTCAGCATGCGGACAGCACCGATCCTGCCATGTGCCCCTGACGCGCGGCAGCCGGGAATGGGCGGGGTGCCCGGCCGTGTTGCCCGTACAAAAGCCTGCTCGTGCGCCTCATGAGGAGAGACATGTCGGACAAGACTCCCGTCGACTTCTGGTTCGACCCCCTGTGCCCCTGGGCATGGATGACCTCGCGCTGGGTCCTGGAGGTGGAGAAGGTCCGGGACATCAAGGTCCGCTGGCACCTGATGAGCCTCGCCGTGCTCAATGAGGACAAGCTCGACGAGCTGCCCGACGAATACCGCGAGATGCTGGAGGTCAAGGCCTGGGGCCCGGTCCGCGTGGTCATCGCGGCCCAGGAGGAGCACGGCGCCGAGGTGCTCGGCGATCTCTACACCGCGCTCGGCACCCGCATCCACAACCAGGAGGAGGGCCCGGGCCGCGAGACGGTCGCCGCCGCCCTGAAGGACGTCGGCCTGCCCGAGTCCCTCATGGACCACTGGGACTCCACGCCCTACGAGCCCCAGCTGCGCGCCTCCCACAAGGAGGGCATCGACAAGGTCGGCCAGGAGGTCGGCACCCCGGTCATCGCCGTCCCCGGCGCGGACGGCGGCCAGCTCGCCTTCTTCGGCCCGGTCGTCACCCCGGCCCCCAAGGGCGAGGAGGCCGCCAGGCTGTGGGACGGCACCCTCGCGGTGGCCTCGGTCCCGGGCTTCTACGAGATCAAGCGCACCCGCACCAAGGGCCCGGACTTCAGCAACCTGTAGGCCGGAAGGAGTCCGGCAGATCGAACCCGGACCTCCAGTTGAAGTAGGACTGCACCCGCACGCAGCCCTCGCGCGCACAGCGCCGGTAGGTGCCCAGGTCGGCCCTGGGCACCCGCGCGTGGGTGAGTGCGTACGCCCGCTCGGCGTCGTCGAGCGGGCGGAAGTCCTGGTCCGTGTCCCCGCAGTTGGGGCACCGCCTGTTCGGAAGACCCATGCCGGACACTGTGGCCCGGAACCACTCCCACCGGGAAGCCTCCGCCCGGCTGCGGTCATCTGTTCCCGTCGGCTGCCCTCCCGTAGGAGCATGGGCTCACCCACTCACTGGAGGCGAGCCCCACCCCATGACGGAGATCGACACCTCGGTGCCGCACTCGGCCCGGATCTGGAACTACTGGCTGGGCGGCAAGGACAACTACCCCGTGGACGAGGCGGCCGGCGACGCCTACACGGCCGTCTTCCCCGGCATCGTCACCATCGCCCGCAGCAGCCGTGCCTTCCTCGGCCGCGCCATCCGGTACCTGGTCCTGGAGGCGGGGGTGCGCCAGTTCCTGGACGTCGGCACCGGGCTGCCGACCGTCGACAACACCCACGAGGTCGCCCAGCGGCACGCCCCCGGGGCGCGGATCGTCTACGTCGACAACGACCCGCTGGTCCTCGCGCACGCCCGCGCCCTGCTCACCTCCACCCCCGAGGGCGTCACCGCCTACGAGGACATCAGCCTCTTCGAGCCGGAGCGCATCCTGGAGGCGGCCGGACACAGCCTCGACCTGACCCGCCCCACCGCCCTCATCCTCAGCGGCATCCTCGGCCACGTCGACGGCCACGACCGGGCCCGCGACCTGGTCCGCCGCCTGATGGCGGGCCTGCCCGCCGGCAGCCACCTGTGCGTCAACGACGGCTCGCGCGGCACCGACCCGGCCTACGAGGCGGCCCAGGACGGCTACAACGAGACCGGCGCGGTCCCCTACTTCCTGCGTCCCGTCGAGCAGATCGAGGCCTACTTCGACGGCCTCGACCTGGTCGACCCGGGCGTGGTGTCGGTCCCGCTGTGGCGCCCGGACCCCGCCCCGGACGGCACGGTCCCGCAGCCGATCGGCCAGCACGGCGGGCTCGCCCGCAAGCCCTGAGCCAGAAGGCGCTGAGACAGAAGGCGCTGAGACAGAAGCCGCACACAGAAAGCCCCCGCGAGTCATGTCTTCGCGGGGGCTTCCCTCATTCCGCCTGCCGCCGTGAAGGGTGAGAAGACGATCACGAGGCAGGACGACTCGGGGAGTCGGGCGGCGTCAGGGCGCCAGCAGCAGCACGTTCGTGCGGGCCTTGGCGGCCTCGAAACGCCTGGCCACGTCCTGCCAGTTGACGACGGCCCACATGGCGTCGATGAAGTCGACCTTCTGGTTCTTGTACTGGAGGTAGAAGGCGTGCTCCCAGGCGTCGAAGACCAGGACCGGGGTGGAGCCCTGGCCGACGTTGCCCTGGTGGTCGTAGACCTGCTCGACGATGAGACGGCCGCTCAGCGGCTCGTACGCCAGCACGCCCCAGCCGGAGCCCTGGGTCGTCGCGGCGGCCTTGGTGAGCTGTGCCTTGAAACCGGCGAAGGAACCGAAGGACTCGGCGATCGCGTCGGCCAGCCCGCCCACGCCGTCCTTGTCCAGGGGCTCGCCGCCGCCGTCACCGGTCATGTTGTGCCAGTAGATGGAGTGCAGGATGTGGCCGGAGAGGTGGAAGGCCAGGTTCTTCTCCAGGCCGTTGACCGACCCCCACGACTCCTTGTCGCGCGCCTCGGCGAGCTGCTCCAGCGTGTCGTTGGCGCCCTTCACGTAGGCCGCGTGGTGCTTGTCGTGGTGCAGCTCGATGATCTCGGGGCTGATCACGGGGGCCAGCGCGGAGTAGTCGTACGGCAGTTCAGGAAGCGTGTAGACGGACATGGCGGATCCCCTCCGAGCTGCTTATTGCAAAAGACTTGCAAGTGCACGCTAGCAGCAGAACACGGCGAGAGCGCGGACGGGCGGGCCGAACGGGCACGAAAGAGCCCCCGCACGCATCCGTGCGGGGGCTCTCGGAGATGTCGAGCGGTGGGCTACACGCGGGCCCGCCGCCGCTGCCAGGCGTAGCCGACGGCCGCCAGGACCAGCGTCATCGCGCCCGTCGAGTACAGCTGCACCCGGGTGTCCGGCTCGCGGGCCATCAGGACGAAGATCGCGGCCATGCCCGCCAGCGCCACCCACGTCAGCCACGGGAAGCCCCACATGCGCACGACCAGCTTCTCGGGTGTTTCCCGCTCCAGGCGGCGGCGCAGCCGCAGCTGGGCGACGGCGATGAAGATCCAGACGACCAGGATGACCGCGCCGATCATGTTCAGCAGCCAGGAGAAGATGTCGTCCGGCCGCCAGTAGCTGAGCAGGACGCAGCCGAAGCCGAAGAGGGAGGAGACCAGCACCGCGATCCGCGGCACCCCGCCCGACACCCGGCCCAGCGCCTTCGGGCCCTGGCCGCGCTCGACCAGCGAGTAGCCGATGCGCGAGGCGCCGTAGATGTTGGCGTTCATCGCGCTCAGCAGCGCGACCAGCACGACGACGTTCATGAGCTGGCCGGCGCCCGGGATGCCCAGCTGGTCGAGGGCGGCGACGTACGGGCCCTTCTCGACCACCTCGGGGGAGTCCCAGGGGACCAGGGTGACGATGACCGCCATCGAGCCGATGTAGAAGAGCGCGATCCGCCACATCGCCGTCCGTACGGCGCTCGCCACGCCCTTGACCGGGTTCTCCGACTCGGCGGCCGCGATGGTCACCGTCTCCAGGCCGCCGTAGGCGAAGACCGAGGCGAGCAGGCCGATGATCAGGCCGTTGCCGCCGTTCGGCAGGAAGTCGCTCAGGTGCGAGGTGCCGGGGGCGTCGGTGCCCGGCAGGACGCCGACGATCGCCAGCACGCCCAGCACCAGGAACAGCGAGATCGCGCCGACCTTGAGGGCGGCGAACCAGAACTCGAACTCGCCGAAGTTCTTCACCGCGGCCAGGTTCGTCCCGCAGAACACCACCATGAACAGCGCCACCCACGCCCACTCGGGCGTGCCCGGCAGCCAGCCGTGCACGATCTGCGCCGCGCCGATGCCCTCCAGGCCGACGGCCGTGCACAGCAGCACCCAGAACGCCCAGCCCGCGGTGAACCCGGCCCAGGGACCGATCGCCCGTTCGGCGTGCGCGGAGAAGGAGCCCGAGGAGGGGTACGCGGCGGACATCTCGCCCAGCATCCGCATCACCAGCATCACGAGGAGGCCGGAGAGGGTGTAGGCGACGACGATCGAGGGTCCGGCGGCGGCGATACCGGCCCCGGAGCCGACGAACAGCCCGGCGCCGATCACGCCACCGAGGGCGATCATCGACAGATGGCGCTGCTTGAGGCCGTGGGAGAGGGCGGCGTCGTCCGACCGGGGCGGCGTCTCGGTGGTGGTGCTGTTGGACATGGAGAGGCTCGTCCAATGCGTGGGGGGAGGGGCAGGGCAAAAACGCCCACAGTCTCCGGGCTCGCGCCGGTGGGCGACAGCGGCTGTCCACGATACGGACGATGCCGATACGGAACGTGATCATCCGAATACGGGACTCCACTTTTCCGTGACGCCCGCCTCATCCACTCCGTGACCGGTGTCACCCGCGAGCGCGTGTAACCCGCGCGTTTGTCGGGAGCCCACCAAGCCGCCGATCGAGCCTTTGTCGAGCGCTGCTGGTGATCGGCCCCGGCCCGCTGGGATAGCGTCGCGCTGTCCCGACATGTCCACACCACCGCGGAGTCCCCATGAGCACCGCCGCCGTCCCCACCGCCGCCCGTTCCGGGCAGGTCCTCGCCGACCTCATCCCCTCCTCCCGCGTCCGGGACGTAGCGCTCGTGGCCGGCGGCGCCGTGCTCACCGGCGTCGCCGCCCAGATCGCGGTACCCGTGCCCGGCTCCCCGGTGCCGGTGACCGGCCAGACCTTCGCGGCGCTGCTCGTCGGCACCGCGCTCGGCGCGCGCCGCGGCCTGCTCTCGCTCGCGCTCTACGCGCTGGTCGGCATGGCCGGCATGCCGTGGTTCGCGGAGGGCGGCTCCGGCACCGCGGCCCCGTCCCTCGGCTACGTCTTCGGCATGCTGCTCGCCGCCACGGTGGTCGGCGCCCTGGCCCGACGCGGCGCCGACCGCTCCGTGCTGCGCATGGCCGGCACGATGCTGCTCGGCGAGGCGATCATCTACGCCGTCGGCGTGCCGTACCTGGCCCTGGCCGCGGACATGTCCCTCACCGCCGCGATCGCGGCCGGCCTCACCCCGTTCCTGATCGGCGACGCGCTGAAGGCCGCCCTGGCGATGGGCGTTCTGCCCACCGCGTGGAAGCTGGTCGGCAAGCGGTAGGACCGTGGTAGCGCACGAAATATACGGGGCTAGGGCTGGAGTATGGGCCCGGCTCGAGAAAGGGTGTTGGGGGGGGTGTCGGGCCGGGTAGCCAGACTCAG
>NZ_JBHXNW010000121.1:4433-19585 GCF_042717365.1 Streptomyces sp. NPDC058534 | reverse complement strand
CCTTTTTGTGGGTGGGTTTGTTGTTTTTTTTTTTCTGGCGGGGGGGGGGGGGGGGGGGGGGGGGGGGGGGGGGGGGGGGGGGGGGGGGGGGGGGGGGGCCCCCCCCCCGGCCGGACCGGCTCGGGTCAGACCGCCGAACCGGCCTTCCACTGGGCCCAGTCCATGTTCCAGCCGTTGAGGCCGTTGTCCGGGGCGATGGTCTTGTCGCCGGTGTTCTGGACGACGACCACGTCACCGATGACCGAGTTGTCGAAGAACCACGAGCCCGGCGTGTTCGGGTCGTTGGCACCCTTGGCGTCCGCGAGGCCCACGCAGCCGTGGCTGGTGTTGGCCTTGCCGAAGATGCCCTTGCCCCAGTAGTTGCCGTGGATGAAGGTGCCGGAGGTGCTCAGCCGCATGGCGTGGGGCACGTCCTTGATGTCGTACTCGCCCTTGCCGTCGTCGTCGGTGAAGCCGACGGTCGAGCCGTTCATCCGGGTCTCCTTGAACTTCTCGGAGATCACCATCTGGCCTTCGTAGGTCTTGTTCTCGGGCGAGCCGGCCGAGATCGGGATGGTCTTGACCGTCTTGCCGTCCTGCGTGACCTTCATCTGCTTGGTCTTGGCGTCGACGTAGGAGACCTGGTTGCGGCCGATCTTGAAGGTGACCGACTTCTGCTGGACTCCGTAGACACCGTCGGCGCCCTCGACCCCGTCGAGCGCCAGCTTGAGGGTGACGGTCGAGTTCTCCGTCCAGTACTTCTCGGGGCGGCAGTCCATGCGCTGGGTGCTGAACCAGTGGCAGGCGACCTCCTGGCCGCTGCTGGTGTTGACCGTGATGCCCTTCTGGACGGCGGCCTTGTCGGTGATCTCCTTGTCGAAGTTGATCGACACGGGCATCCCGACGCCGACGGTCTTGCCGTCGTCCGGCGTGAAGGTGCCGATGAAGCTGTTCTCCGGGGAGACCGTGGTGAACGACGCGTTCTCGTGGGCGGCGCGGCCGTCGGAGTCCTCGGCGGTCGCCGTGATCCGGTACTTGGTGGCCCGCTCCAGCTGACCGCTGGGCTTCCAGCTGGTCTTGTCGGCGGATATCTCGCCGTCGACGGCGGTGCCGTCGGAGGCGGTCATCTTCACCTCCGTGAGCGTGCCCTTGCTCACGGTGACGCCGGCGCCGTTGTTGATGGAGGCGTTGTCCGAGCCGCCCTTTGGCGTGATCTTGATCTGGGCCTCGGACGTCTTCTTGGCCGCTGCCTCGTCGACCTCGGCCTGCGAGGTCTTCCCGTCCCCACCGGAGGCGCCGGCGTCGCCGCTGGAACATGCAGAGAGCACCAGCACACCGCCGAGCAGTGCGGACGCGGCCGCCAGGCCCTTGCGCCGCTTACCGTCCGTCATCACACGCTTCTCCATCGTTGCCGATTCCCGAAACCCCGAGATACCCGTCAATAACTTTCAACGCTACGACCGGTTCGTCCCGTTCCACATGGCTCGCGGGTGTGGGTCACGCCACGTTTACCCATCAGGGCGGGGGCGCGGGGTCGGTCAGTGCGCACTTTGAGACGACGAAACCCCGGGTGGTGGTTGCCACCCGGGGTCACGAATTTCCCCACGCGGCGTCAGCCGACCCTCATTTCGTCGTCCTCCGGGTCGTTCTCGTCGTCATCATCCTCGTGCAGGTCCCACTCGGGCGAGTCGGGGTCGTAGTCGATTTGCTCACTACTCCAGGAGGCCTGCTGGAGCTCGACCCCGGGCACCCCGCCGACCAGGTCGAACGGGTCGACGAGGTGGGCCAGGGCCTCGGCGGTGTCCTCCGTCACAGCGCGCTCGGACCGGGCGCGTTCCGCGCCGGGCAGGTCCGGGTCGTCGGCGAGGCTCTGCAGCGCGGCCCCGGTGAGGGCCTCGTCATCGTCGATCTCGACGACAAGCTCGACGCGAATGCGGACGAACCGGGATGTCTCTGGAGTGGTCATGCCCGGAGCGTAAGGCCGACCGCTCCCGTGACTTTCCTGTGACCCGCGCCTTTCACTAACATCTGCCCACACGGCCAATTCGCCAGCGCCACAAGGGGATCGATATTCCGTGTCATCCGCTCGCCGTCCGTTGCTGACCGTCGCCGCCGCGGGGGGTCTCCTGTGTGCCCTGTGGTTCGTCCCGTCGGCGAACGCGACACCCGACACACCCGTGTTCGAGTCCGCGGCCGCGACCCCGTCTCCGCAGGTCACGGCCCAGGCCAGGGTCGCGTCCACGGACACGACGGCCACCACGACCACCGACGAGGGCACGACCCGCCTGGCCGACACCGGCAGCTTCGACAGCACTCCGTACGTCATCGGCGGCGCCCTGTGCCTCGGGCTCGGCGCCGGCTTCGTCGGGTACTCGGTGCGCCGGGAACGCCTCGATTTTTGACGAAACGAGGGGCCCTGTCCGCGGACAGGGCCCCTCGCGCGTCGCCGGGCCGGGCGGTACAGCTAGCGCAGCGGTCCGGTGACCGTCTCCGCCGCCGCGACCAGGTGCCCGGCCCGCACGAAGGCGTCCGCCGCGGCGAGGTCGGGCGCCAGGTAGCGGTCCGGTCCAGGCCCCTCGACACCGGCGGCCCGTACGGCGTCGATGACGGCCCGCGAGGCCGGGGCCGGGGCAAGGCCCTCGCGGAGCTGGATCGCGCGCGTGGCGGCGTACAGCTCGACGGCGATCACGCGGGCGAGGTTGTCGACGGCCGTGCGCAGCTTGCGCGCCGCCGACCAGCCCATGGACACGTGGTCCTCCTGCATCGCGGAGGACGGGATCGAGTCCGCCGAGGCCGGGACGGCGAGCCGCTTCAACTCGCCGACCAGGGCCGCCTGCGTGTACTGGGCGATCATCAGCCCGGAGTCGACGCCCGCGTCGTCGGCGAGGAAGGGCGGCAGGCCGTGGCTGCGGTTCTTGTCGAGCAGCCGGTCGGTGCGCCGCTCGGCGATGGACCCGAGGTCGGCGACGGCCACGGCGAGGAAGTCCAGGACGTAGGCGACCGGGGCGCCGTGGAAGTTGCCGTTGGACTCCACCCGCCCGTCGGGCAGCACCACGGGGTTGTCCACGGCCGACGCCAGCTCGCGCTCGGCGACCAGCCCCGCGTGCGCCATGGTGTCGCGTCCGGCACCGGCGACCTGCGGCGCACAGCGCACCGAGTAGGCGTCCTGGACGCGGGGGGCGTCGTCCTGGTGGTGGCCGGTCAGGCCCGAGCCGTCGAGCACGGCGAGCATGTTGGCGGCGCTGGCGGCCTGCCCGGGGTGCGGGCGGATGGCGTGCAGCTCGGGGGCGAGCACCTTGTCGGTGCCGAGCAGGGCCTCCATGGTCAGCGCGGCGGTGACGTCGGCGGACTTGTAGAGGGTGTCGAGGTCGGCGAGGGCCATGACCAGCATGCCGAGCATGCCGTCGGTGCCGTTGAGAAGGGCGAGGCCCTCCTTCTCGCGCAGTTCGACCGGCGTGATCCCGTGCTCGGCGAGCAGCTCGCCGGCCGGGCGCACGGTGCCGTCGGGGCCCTCGGCGTCTCCCTCGCCCATGAGGGTCAGCGCGCAGTGCGACAGCGGCGCGAGGTCGCCGGAGCAGCCCAGGGAGCCGTACTCGTGCACGACCGGGGTGATCCCGGCGTTCAGCACGTCGGCCATGGTCCGCGCCACCTCGGGGCGGACGCCGGTACGGCCGGAGCAGACGGTCTTCAGCCGCAGGAACATCAGCGCGCGGACCACCTCGCGCTCCACCCGCGGGCCCATCCCGGCGGCGTGCGAGCGGACGATGTTGCGCTGGAGCTGAGCGCGCAGTTCCGGGCTGATGTGCCGGGTCGCCAGGGCGCCGAAGCCGGTGCTCACCCCGTACACGGGTTCCGGCTTGGCGGCCAGCGCCTCCACGATGTCGCGGGCCGCGGCCAGGGCGGCCACCGCCTCGTCGGAGAGCTCGACCCGGGCGCCGGCGCGCGCCACGGCGAGAACGTCGGACGCGGTCACCCCCGACGCCCGCCCGTCACCCACCACCACCCTTTCAAGGCCGCGCTTCGCGCCTTCCCCGTTCACCACAGTGTGCATATCCATATTCAGGAGCGTACGCAGTGAATTCCTTGATGTCACGAGGGGACGCGTCACCATCGGGCACTGGTTTCACCCCTTACCGGCTTCACCCCTCGCCCGGACCCGCCCCTACGGCGAGTGCCGCCCCCGGAACCGTCGGCGCTCCCCGCCCTCCTCCCGGGACGGCTCGTCGGCGAGGCGTACGACGGGGTCGTCGGGTCCCTCGCGGCCCGCGACGACCGGTCCGGCCGACCGCTCGGCCTTGGCGCGGTACTGGGCGGCGTCGGCGAGCCGGAACAGCCGGCGGGCGGAGCGCACCGGCCCGACCTCGTCCGCCGTGGACGCGACCCCGCAGGCCACCCCGTCACCCAGCTCCAGTTCGGCGGCGCGCCGGCACAGCTCCTCGGCGGCCTTGCCCACCTCGTCGGCGGACGGCCCGACCGCAAGCAGGCAGAACTCGTCGCCGCCCAGCCGCGCGGCCAGCGCCCCCGGCAGCATCGCCCCGCACAGCGACAGCACCGACCCGAACCGCTCCAGGAGCCGGTCCCCGACGGCGTGCCCGTGCGTGTCGTTCACCCGCTTGAGGCCGTTCAGATCGCAGACGACGAGGCTGACGACCACGTCGTCCCTGCGGTGCCGCTCGACGGCCTCGTCCAGCGCCGCGTCCACGGCGCGGCGGTTGGCCAGCCCGGTCAGCGCGTCGGTGTACGCGAGGCGCCTGACCTCCTCAAGACGCTCGGCCTGCGCGATCCCGGCGGCCACGACCGAGGCCAGCACGGTGGCGAAGTCGGCGTCGGGCCGCGCGAAGACCGGGTCTCCCACCGGGCGGGCCACGTACAGCTCGCCCCAGGCGCGGCCGTGCAGCACGATCGGTGCGACGACGCAGCAGCCGCGCCCCCGGCGCCGCAGCGCGGCGACCCGCTGGTGGACGTACTCCGGCTGCCCGTCGGCGGGACCTTCGGCCGTCTCCACCCAGGCGTCGGGCTCACCACCGCCGGCCCAGCGCTCGTGCAGGAATTCGGTGATCTCCGCGAACTGGTGCACCGGGTAGGACTCGTCGTCCGGGAACTCCTCCTCGTCCTCGGCCCGCCTGCCCACGTTCACGAGGACCCGGAGCCGGCCCAGCTCGCGCTCCCACACCGAGAGCGCGGCGAAGCTGCCGCCCAGTGCCAGACACGCACCGGCCGCCGCCGCCCGCCACGCCTCGCGGGAGCTGTGCGCGGCGGCCATGCCCTGCGCCAGTGCCACCACCGCCGCCAGCCGTCTGTCCTCACCCATCACTCCAGGCTAGGGATTTTCAGTCGGAAACGTGACTCAAGCAGGGCGAACGGGGACTACTCTCCCGGCCACCGCGGCGCCCGCTTCTCGTTGAACGCCGCCACCCCCTCCGCCCGGTCGCCCGAGAACGCCACCGCCCGCCACGCCGCGTCCTCGACCTCAAGGCCCGCCCGCAGATCCAGTCCGTGCCCGAGCCGCAGCGCACGCTTGGCCGCCCGCAGCCCCACCGGCGAGTTCGCGGCCATCCGTGAGGCCAGCTCCAGCGCCTCCGCCCGGTCCTCGCCCTCGTCCACCAGCTGATCCACCAGCCCCAGCTCGCGCGCCTCCGCGGCCTCCACCCGGCGCGCCGTGAACACCAGCTCGGCTGCGCGCGCCGCCCCCACCCGGCGCGGCAGCAGCTGCGTACCGCCGCCGCCCGGTATCACCCCGACGGACACCTCGGGCAGCCCGACCACCGCCGTGGGGTCGGCCACGATCACGTCGCAGGACAGCGCCAGCTCGAACCCGCCGCCCAGCGCGAAGCCGTGCACGGCCGCGATCGTCGGCACCGGCAGCTCCAGCACCGAGGTGTACGCGCCCCGCGTCACCGGCCGCTGGCGCAGCAGGTCGGCGTCGGAGAAGGAGTTGCGCTCCTTCAGGTCGGCGCCGACGCAGAACGCCCGCTCGTGGGTCGAGGTCAGCACCACGGCCCGCACGCCCCGGTCCTCGGCGAGCGCCGCGCACGCCTCGGCGACGGACCGGGCCATCGCGGTCGAGACGGCGTTCATGGCCTTCGGCCGGTCGAGCGCGAGCTCCGCGACATGCCCGTCCCCGTGCCGCCGCACCAGGACAAAATCTCCGAACCGCTCCTCGCTCATGACACCCTCCGGTTAACGCGTGTTAACAGCCGACCGTCCGATCATCGCAGGCGCGCCCGCGCGGCGGAAGGCCGGACCCGCCCCGCCCCCGCGCCAGGCCGCCCACCCGTTCGAGTGACATCCGGCCGACCGCCGCACCCGGACCACCGGCACCCCGTAGCGTCGCCCCGCCACGGCGCGGCGGGGGCCCGTGGACACCGGGAGGGTTCATGACGACGACCGGCACACCGACCGGACGACCGCACCATGGGGGCCGCCGCGGCCGGCACCGCCGACCGCGCCCCCGCAAGGTGCTGCTGGCCGCGGGCGGCCTGGCGTTCGCGGCCGGCGCCCTGAGCCTCGTACGCCTGCTGCCCGAGCCGGGCGGCGACGCGGGCGGCTTCGGCGCGGAGGCCGCGCCGCGCGTGGACCCGGGCGGGGGCCGCGAGACCGCGACGGACCGGGCGAGGACACCGGGCGCCGCCCGCACCGCGGGTCCGTCCGGCGTGAGCCCCTCGGCGACCTCCGCCATGGGCGGCCTGAGCGGCTCCCCGGCGGGAGGACTGATACCGGCCCCGTCCACGCCCCACCCCGCGGCCTCGGCCTCGTCGTCGTCCTCGTCGTCGTCCTCGTCCTCGTCCTCGTCCTCGTCCTCGTCCTCCGGCACGACGACCATCCCCGACGCTCCGAACCCGCCCGAAGACCGGGCCGGCACCCCGGGCGCGCCGAACTCTCCACGGCCACCGGGCTCCACCCACGCCCCACGGCCCCCGCACTCCGACGCGCCCGCCCCGCGCCCCACGCCGACCCCGCCACCTGACCGCGGCACACCCTCGACACCCGCCCCGGAACCCCACGATCCGGGCCTGTGCGTGCCGGTCATCGGCCTCTGCGTGGACCTGCGCGGCGGTGACTGACGGCCGCTGGGGAGCCCCCTCGGGCCCTACCCCTCGCCGCCGTCGTCGCTCCGGCGGGTGAGCAGCCAGGGCTCGACCACGCCGAGACCGCGCACCGGACGCTGCCACATCGGCTGCAGCGCGAAGCGGTACGACGGCGGGTCCTCGCCCGCCTTCTCCGCGGCGGCGGCCTCCTCGGCCGCGACCGCCTCCGAGGCCGGCGCGTCCCGCGTGCGGATCAGCTCCTCCGCGAGCGCGGCGTCCACGAGGACGGCGTCACGGGGAGCTATCGAGGTCAGCCGGGAGGCCAGGTTCACGGTCGAACCGAAGACGTCGCCCATCCGGGTGGTGACCGTGCCGAAGGCGATGCCGACGCGCAGTTCCGGCATGGTCTCGTCGTTCGCCATCGTCTCGACGAGGAGCAGCGCGATTTCGGCAGCCGTTCCGGGGTCGTCGGCGGCGTAGAGCACCTCGTCGCCGAGGGTCTTGATCAGCCGCCCGCCGCGCGCGGCGACCAGGTCGGCGGCGGTGGTCTCGAAGGCCTCGACCAGCTCGCCGAGTTCCTCCTCCTCCATCCGGCGGGTCAGCCGGGTGAAGCCGACCAGGTCGGCGAAGCCGACCGCGAGCCGCCGGTCCACCATCTCCTCGTCGTCGGCGGCCTGCACGACCCGGCCCGCCGAGGCGGCGAGCTGGCGGCGCCAGACGTAGACGAGGAACTCCTGCAGCTCGGGCAGGAGCAGCTCGACGATCGGGTACGTCACCTCGGTGCGCGTCATCCCGGGCTCGGGGGGCTCGGTCAGGCCCTCCAGGAAGGAGTCGATCTGCCACTCGGCCAACCGGGCGGTGGTCTGCCCGGTGGACCGGGCCACCTGCACGGCCATCGCCTCGCTGAGCAGCCCCGCCTCCACCAGACCGGCCAGCCGCCGCAGGGCGAGGACGTCGGCCTCGGTGAGCGCCCTGGCCTGGCCGATGTCGGCGAAGCCCATCGCGCGCCAGAAACGGGAGGCCAGCTCCATGGAGACGCCCGCGCTGCGGGCGGCCTGGAAGGGGGTGTAGCGGCGCTCGGCGCCCAGGATGAGCCCTTCGAGGCGCAGCGCGAGCGGGTCCTCGCCGGAGTCGGCGGAGTCCGGGGCGGGCTCGGGGTCCACCCGGCCGTCCCCGTCCGCGCCGGAGCCCGTGTCGTCGACGCTCAAGCCTGCTGCCCTTCCGATCTGCCGCGGTCAGATATCGACCGGCCACAACTTTACGTCAGGTGTGCCCCAGCTCACCGCCGTGCGGCCCGCACTCCGAGCCCGCGTCCGGGGCCGCGGTCCTCCCGCCCGGCCCGCACCTCCGATCTGCGCGAGCCCCGGCGCTCTCCCGCTCGACACGCACCCTCGCGCCTGCCCCAAAGGCCGCCGCTCGCCCGCCTGAACGACGCCCCGACCCCGTCCCGAAGCCACCGCCCTCCCGTACGCCCGCCGGCCCGAGCCCGCACTGGACCCTGCTCGCCCCGAGCCTGCCCCCCGAACCGCGGTCACGCCAACCGCAGGCCCACGACGTCCCCCGCCCCCACCGGCCCCCGCACCCCCGGCCCCCGCCCTGAAACCACCGCACTCCCGTACGCCCCCGGGCCCCAGCCCGCACCCGACCATGAGCCCGCCCCCCCTCGGCCCCACCCCGAGCCGGCCCCCGAACCGGCATCAGGCCAACCGCAAGTGCACGATGTCCCCCGCCCCCACCGGCTCCTGCACCCCCGCCCCGGTGGCCAGCACCAGCCGCCCGTCCCCGTCCACGGCCACCGCCTCCCCGACCAGCGACCGGTCCCCCGGCAGCTCGGCCCGCACCACGCGCCCGAGCGTCGCGCATCCGGCCGCGTAGGTCTCCTGGAGTCCGCTGGCCACCGGGTCGCCCTCCGCCGACCGCCACCGCCCGTACCAGTCCTCCAGCGACCGCAGCACGCCCCGCAGCAGCGGGTCCCGGTCGGTGTTGACGGCCCCGGCCAGCGCCAGCGACCCGGCCAGCGGGACCGGCAGCTCGTCGGCCCGGAGACTGACGTTGACGCCGACGCCGATGACGACGCCGTCACCGGCCCGCTCGGCGAGGATGCCGCCGGCCTTGCGCTCCTCGTCGCCGACGGTCACCAGCAGGTCGTTGGGCCACTTCAGCGCCGTGTCGACGCCCGCCACCCGGGAGAGCCCCGTCGCCACGGCCACGCCGGTCAGCAGCGGCAGCCAGCCCCAGCGGGCCACCGGCACCCCGGTGGGCCGCAGCAGCACGGAGAAGAAGAGCCCGGAGCGCGGCGGTGCCGTCCACTGCCGGTCCAGCCGCCCCCGCGCGGCGGTCTGCTCCTCGGCGATCAGGACGGCCCCCTCCTCAAGCCCCTCCTCGGCGGCGCGGGCCACGAGGTCGGAGTTGGTGGAGCCGGTCCGCTGTACCACGTCCACCTGGCGCCACAGCCCTCCCTGCCGCACCAGCGCCCGGCGCAGGGCCGTGCCGTTGAGGGGCGGCCGGTCCAGGTCGGACCACCGGTTGTTCGGGGAGCCAGAGGCATCTCGGGGCGTCATGCAACCCACACTAGGTGTGGGAAACACCGCACTGCCGATAGGAACAGCCCCTACTACTCTACGAACGAGTAACCGTCCCCCCTTTTGAGCAGGCAGGGAGCCGCATCCCGATGTCCGAGCCGGAAGAGCAGCAGCCCGACATCCACACGACCGCGGGCAAGCTCGCGGATCTGACGCGCCGTATCGAGGAGGCGACGCACGCCGGTTCCTCACGTGCCGTGGAGAAGCAGCACGCCAAGGGCAAGCTGACAGCCCGCGAGCGCATCGAGCTCCTGCTCGACGAGGGCTCCTTCGTCGAGCTGGACGAGTTCGCCCGGCACCGCTCCACCAACTTCGGCCTGGACGCCAACCGCCCCTACGGCGACGGCGTCGTCACCGGCTACGGCACCGTCGACGGCCGCCCCGTCGCCGTGTTCTCCCAGGACTTCACCGTCTTCGGCGGCGCACTGGGCGAGGTCTACGGCCAGAAGATCGTCAAGGTCATGGACTTCGCGCTGAAGACCGGCTGCCCGGTCATCGGCATCAACGACTCCGGCGGCGCCCGCATCCAGGAGGGCGTCGCCTCGCTCGGCGCCTACGGCGAGATCTTCCGCCGCAACACCCACGCCTCCGGCGTCATCCCGCAGATCAGCCTGGTCGTGGGCCCCTGCGCGGGCGGCGCGGTCTACTCCCCGGCGATCACCGACTTCACGGTCATGGTCGACCAGACCTCGCACATGTTCATCACCGGGCCCGACGTCATCAAGACCGTCACCGGCGAGGACGTCGGCTTCGAGGAGCTGGGCGGCGCCCGCACCCACAACACCAACTCGGGCGTGGCGCACCACATGGCCGGCGACGAGAAGGACGCCATCGAGTACGTCAAGCAGCTGCTGTCGTACCTGCCGTCCAACAACCTCTCCGAGCCGCCCGCCTTCCCCGAGGAGACCGACCTGGCGGTCACCGACGAGGACGCCGAGCTGGACGTGATCGTCCCGGACTCGGCGAACCAGCCGTACGACATGCACACCGTCATCGAGCACGTCCTCGACGACGCGGAGTTCTTCGAGACCCAGGCGCTGTTCGCACCGAACATCCTGACCGGCTTCGGCCGCGTCGAGGGCCGCCCGGTCGGCATCGTCGCCAACCAGCCGATGCAGTTCGCCGGCTGCCTGGACATCACCGCGTCCGAGAAGGCGGCCCGCTTCGTCCGCACCTGCGACGCCTTCAACGTCCCCGTGATCACCTTCGTGGACGTCCCCGGCTTCCTGCCCGGCGTCGACCAGGAGCACGACGGCATCATCCGCCGCGGCGCCAAGCTGATCTACGCCTACGCCGAGGCCACCGTCCCGCTCATCACGGTCATCACCCGCAAGGCCTTCGGCGGCGCCTACGACGTCATGGGCTCCAAGCACCTGGGCGCCGACCTCAACCTGGCCTGGCCGACCGCCCAGATCGCCGTCATGGGCGCCCAGGGCGCGGTCAACATCCTGCACCGCCGCACGATCACCGAGGCCGGTGACGACGCCGAGGCCACCCGCGCCCGCCTGATCCAGGAGTACGAGGACGCCCTCCTCAACCCCTACACGGCGGCCGAACGCGGCTACGTGGACGCGGTGATCATGCCGTCCGACACCCGCCGCCACATCGTCCGCGGCCTGCGCCAACTGCGCACCAAGCGCGAATCACTCCCCCCGAAGAAGCACGGCAACATCCCCCTGTAAGGAGCCGCTGTGATCAAGGTCGTACGGGGCAACCCGACCCCGGAGGAACTGGCCGCGGCCCTGACGGTGGTCAGGGCCCGCGCGGCAGCGGCGGAATCGGAGCCGTCCGGCACCCAGGGCCCACGCGACGCGTGGTCCGACCCGTCCAGGATCGCGTCGGCCCATCTCCCCCACCCGGGCCCGGCCTCATGGGGCCGCACCTTCTGGCCAAGCTGAGGGCAGCCCACCCAGGGGCGCGGGGCTGTGCCGATATGCGGCTCCGCCGCGTGTGCGCACGTCGGAGCAACCCCGCGCCCCAATCTAGGTACCCGTACTCACGCGCCGCCCCCCGCCCAAGCCGCACGCTGGTGCCATGCTGTGGTCCGACCCCAAGAACGAGCCGCCCGAAGAACTGCGCGACATGCAGCACATGCTGCGACGGCTGAGCGTTCTCCTGGCCATGGCCATGGTGCTCGCGATGATCGTGCTCGGGCTGGGATGAACCGGCCCCACCCTTGTGGCTAGCCTGACCGCATGACTGCTCAGCGCCGCAGGCGACTCGTCCTAGCTTCCCAGTCCCCGGCCCGACTGGGCCTGCTCCGCCAGGCCGGCCTGGCCCCCGAGGTACTCGTGAGCGGGGTCGACGAGGACGCCGTCACCGCCCCCACCCCCGCCGAGCTGGCCCTCGCCCTGGCCGAGGCCAAGGCCTCCGTCGTGGCCGCGAAGCCCGAGGTGCACGGCGCCCTGGTGATCGGCTGCGACTCGGTGCTCGACCTGGACGGCCAGGCCCTCGGCAAGCCGGCGGACGCCGAGGAGGCGACAGCCCGCTGGAAGGCGATGCGCGGCCGGGCGGGCACCCTGCAGACCGGCCACTGCGTCTGGGACACCGCCTCCGGCCGCCACGTCTCGGCCACCGCCTCCACCGTCGTCCGCTTCGGCGAGCCGACCGACGAGGAGATCGCGGCCTACGTGGCCTCCGGGGAGCCGCTGTACGTCGCCGGGGCGTTCACCCTGGACGGCCGCTCGGCCCCGTTCATCGACGGCATCGACGGGGACCACGGCAACGTGATCGGCCTCAGCCTGCCCCTGCTGCGGCGGCTGCTCGCCGAACTGGGGATCGGCATCACGGAGTTGTGGGCGCCGGCGGCGGGCTGACCGGAGAGCTGTCGTCGCCCTTGCCGTCCTCGGGGCGCGCCTCGGACGCGGGCCGCTCATGGGCGTCGTAGGTCATCAGCAGCAGCACGATGAGACCGAGTACGACGATCATGAAGACGAAGGCGCCGGGGCCCACCAGTCCCCAGGTGAAGGCCCCGAGCAGCCCGTGCACCACGGCCGCGCTGATCAGCAGGATCCGGCCGAGCCCGGAGGGCGCGCGGTCGCGGATCGCCACGAGCAGGGCGACCAGCCCGCACAGCGCGAAGTAGAGCCCGAAGACGACCCCGCCGATCTTCGAGGACACGGACATCATGCCCGGGTCGAGACCGGCCAGGGACATGTCCTGCCGGTCGACGACGATCCCCAGGAACCAGTTCAGCGCCGCGACGCCGACCGCCTCCAGGAAGAGCACGACCGTCACGATCCACGCCACCGGCCTGCGCACTGACACCGGTCCCCACCCACCTTCGACCGCTGCCGCACAGGACAGCTGTTACCCCAAGTACGTTCGAGACAGCCAGAACGCTACTAACCGGTAAACCTCGCGACAAGGGGTCTGCCGCGAGCAAAGAATCATTGGGCCATTAGTAGGGACTCGACAAAGAAACGGAGTGGCCCGCAGCACGCCCTTACAGAGACCTTGACCACACGGGAGAGCTAGGGTTTCCCCCATGAGCCCTGCGTACCGCGGTATTACAAGGGCTTTCGCGGGTCGAGCGAGCCTCGAATCACGCTCCGTGTGGGCAAGCTCACCATTGGGGACGGGTCGAAGTGCCGTGTCGGCAGTCCCTAAAATCGGCTTGTTTCAAGGAGGGAGCCTCAATCGTGCGCAAGGTGCTCATCGCCAATCGTGGCGAAATCGCTGTTCGTGTGGCCCGGGCCTGCCGGGACGCGGGGATCGCGAGCGTGGCCGTCTACGCGGACCCGGACCGGGACGCTCTGCACGTCCGTGCCGCTGATGAGGCGTTCGCCCTGGGTGGTGACACCCCCGCCACCAGCTATCTGGACATCGAGAAGGTCCTGAAGGCCGCGCGGGAGTCGGGCGCGGACGCCGTTCACCCCGGCTACGGATTCCTGTCCGAGAACGCCGAGTTCGCCCAGGCGGTCCTGGACGCGGATCTGATCTGGATCGGTCCGCCCCCGCACGCCATCCGTGACCTGGGCGACAAGGTGGCCGCCCGGCACATCGCGCAGCGCGCGGGCGCCCCGCTGGTCGCGGGCACCCCCGACCCGGTCTCCGGCGCGGACGAGGTCGTCGCGTTCGCCGAACAGCACGGTCTGCCGATCGCGATCAAGGCGGCCTTCGGCGGCGGCGGCCGCGGCCTGAAGGTCGCCCGCACCCTGGACGAGGTCCCGGAGCTGTACGACTCCGCCGTCCGTGAGGCGGTGGCCGCGTTCGGCCGCGGCGAGTGCTTCGTCGAGCGCTACCTCGACAAGCCCCGCCACGTGGAGACCCAGTGCCTGGCCGACCAGCACGGCAACGTCGTCGTCGTCTCCACCCGTGACTGCTCCCTGCAGCGCCGCCACCAGAAACTGGTCGAGGAAGCCCCCGCCCCGTTCCTGTCCCAGGCGCAGACGGACCAGCTGTACTCGGCCTCCAAGGCGATCCTGAAGGAGGCCGGCTACGTCGGTGCCGGGACCGTGGAGTTCCTCGTCGGCACGGACGGCACGATCTCCTTCCTGGAGGTCAACACCCGTCTGCAGGTCGAGCACCCGGTGACCGAAGAAGTCGCCGGCATCGACCTGGTCCGGGAGATGTTCCGCATCGCCGACGGCGAGAAGCTCGGCTACGACGACCCGGAGCTGCGCGGCCACTCCTTCGAGTTCCGCATCAACGGCGAGGACCCGGGCCGCGGCTTCCTGCCCGCCCCCGGCACCGTCACCCTCTTCGACGCACCCACCGGCCCCGGTGTCCGCCTCGACGCCGGCGTCGAGTCCGGCAGCGTGATCGGCCCGGCCTGGGACTCCCTGCTGGCGAAACTGATCGTCACCGGCCGCACCCGCAAGGAAGCCCTCCAGCGCGCCGCCCGCGCCCTGGACGAGTTCACCGTGGAGGGCATGGCCACCGCCATCCCCTTCCACCGCACGGTCGTCCGCGACCCGGCCTTCGCACCGGAGCTGACCGGCTCCACCGACCCCTTCACGGCCCACACCCGGTGGATCGAGACGGAGTTCGTCAACGACATCAAACCCTTCAACGCGCCCGCCGACACGGAGGCGGACGAGGAGTCCGGCCGGGAGACGGTCGTCGTCGAGGTCGGCGGCAAGCGCCTGGAGGTCTCCCTGCCCTCCAGCCTCGGCATGTCCCTGGCCCGCACCGGCTTGGCGGCCGGCGCCCGGCCCAAACGCCGCGCGGCGAAGAAGTCCGGCCCCGCGGCGTCCGGCGACACCCTCGCCTCCCCGATGCAGGGCACCATCGTCAAGATCGCGGTCGAGGAAGGCCAGGACGTCCAGGAGGGCGACCTGATCGTCGTACTAGAAGCGATGAAGATGGAACAGCCCCTCAACGCCCACAAGTCCGGCACCATCAAGGGCCTGGGCGCCGAGATCGGGGCCTCCGTGACCTCCGGCGCCGCCATCTGCGAGATCAAGGACTGAGGCACCCGCAGGAGACGTCAGGGGCGCCCGCCGGACCGAAGCAACCGGTCCCGCCGGGGGGGGGGCCCCCGCGGGGGGGGGGGGGCCGGGGCCCGCGACCCCGCGGGCGCGCGCGCGTAGCACGAGCACGCCCCGGGACCGCGGCGCGC
>NZ_JBHXNW010000121.1:0-4423 GCF_042717365.1 Streptomyces sp. NPDC058534 | reverse complement strand
CGCGTGGGATCGGATTTGTGTATAAGAGACAGCGCCGGGCGCCCCCGCCGTTCTCCGGGGGCGCGACCGGGACCGTAAGACGGCTGCCGGGACCGTAAGACGGCTGCCGGACCGTACGACGGCTGCCGGGACCGTAGGAAGGGCTAGCGGCGGCGCATGTCGGCGACGCGCGCCCGTTCCGTCCCGCCCGGCTGCTCACCCAGGGCGGTCGCCGAGCGCAGCCCCGCCGCCGCGCCCGGAACCTGTCGGCGCGGCCCCGGAAGCGGCACGTCGCGGCGCTGCTGACGCGCCGGGACGGCATCAGCCCCCGGGGCCCCGGTGCCCCCCGGGCCGGACGCCGCACCGCCGGAAGCCCCCGCCACGGCGATCTGCACCCCTTGGTCGGCAAGGGCCTGCAGCTCGGTGGCGGCACGGTCGTCGTGGGCCGGCGCCTCGTCGGTGACCAGGCGGGTGATGAGGTCCGTGGGCACGGTCTGGAACATGGTGTCCGTGCCCAGCTTGGAGTGGTCGGCGAGGACGACGACCTCGGCGGCGGCCTGCACCAGCGCGCGGTCGACGGACGCCGACAGCATGTTGGACGTGGACAGCCCCCGCTCCGCCGTCAGCCCGCTCCCGGACAGAAAGGCCTTGGACACCCGCAGCCCTTGCAGGGACTGCTCGGCGCCCGACCCGACCAGGGCGTAGTTGGACCCGCGGAGCGTGCCACCGGTCATCACGACCTCGACCCGGTTGGCGTGCGCGAGGGCCTGCGCCACCAGCAGCGAGTTGGTGACGACGGTCAGCCCGGGCACCCGCGCGAGCCGGCGCGCCAGCTCCTGCGTGGTCGTCCCGGCACCCACCACGATGGCCTCGCCCTCTTCGACGAAGCCCGCGGCGAGATCGGCGATGGCCGTCTTCTCGGCGGTCGCGAGATGGGACTTCTGCGGGAAGCCGGACTCTCGCGTGAACCCGCCCGGCAGTACCGCACCGCCGTGCCGGCGGTCGAGGAGTCCTTCTGCCTCCAGTGCGCGCACGTCCCGCCGTACGGTCACTTCGGAGGTCTGGACGACGCGGGCGAGCTCACGGAGCGACACGGCCCCGTTCGCGCGCACCATTTCGAGGATCAATTGGCGACGTTCTGCAGCGAACACGAAACTGACAGTAACCCCAACGACCGTCTGCTTTCAGCAGTATGCGCCGAATAACAGAAGTTGTTCGCATGGCAGTACCAAGAGTGGTATAAGCGCCTACTCTGCCCGCCTATGCCGCCCGCACGGTCCACAACTCCCCGTGACCAGCGGGGAGTCAATTCAAGCCGCGCCCCCGAGGTCAGCCCTCACCCCCGGCCTTCCGCGTGTGCAACTGCCGCGCGACCTCCGCGATGGAGCCCGAGAGCGACGGATACACGGTGAAGGCGTTGGCGATCTGCTCGACTGTCAGGTTGTTGTCGACGGCGAGGGAGATGGGGTGGATCAGCTCCGAGGCACGCGGCGCCACGACGACACCACCCACCACGATCTCGGTGCCGGGCCGGCAGAAGATCTTGACGAAGCCGTCCCGGATGCCCTGCATCTTGGCGCGCGGGTTGCGCAGCAGCGGCAGCTTCACCACGCGGGCGTCGATCTTGCCGCCGTCGACTTCGGCCTGGGAGTAGCCGACGGTGGCGATCTCGGGGTCGGTGAAGACGTTGGCGGAGACGGTCTTCAGGTTCAGCGGGGTGACCGCGTCCCCGAGGAAGTGGTACATGGCGATGCGCCCCTGCATCGCCGCCACCGAAGCCAGCGCGAAGACACCGGAGACGTCACCGGCGGCGTACACCCCGGGAGCCGAGGTCCGCGACACGCGGTCGGTACGGATGTGCCCGGAGTCCTTGAGCTTGACCCCGGCCTCCTCCAGCCCCATCCCGTCGGTGTTGGGAATGGCACCGACGGCCACCAGACAGTGCGACCCGGTGATGACCCGCCCGTCGGCGAGCGTGACCTCCACCCGGTCCCCCACCCGTTTGGCGGACTGGGCCCGGGACCGAGACATGACGTTCATACCGCGCCGCCGAAAGACGTCCTCGAGCACAGCGGCGGCATCGGGATCCTCACCGGGCAGCACCCGGTCCCGCGACGACACGAGCGTGACCCGCGACCCGAGCGCCTGGTAGGCACCGGCGAACTCGGCACCGGTCACACCGGACCCGACCACGATCAGCTCTTCCGGCAATTCATCCAGGTCGTACACCTGGGTCCAGTTCAGGATGCGTTCCCCGTCGGGCCGCGCGTCCGGCAGCTCTCGCGGATGCCCGCCGGTGGCGATCAGCACGGCGTCCGCGGTGAGCGTCTCCTCGCTCCCGTCAGCGGCACGCACCACGACCTTCCGCGACCCGTCGAGCCCCTGCATCCCCTCCAGCCGCCCACGCCCGCGCATGACCCGCGCGCCGGCCCGCGTCACGGAGGCGGTGATGTCGTGCGACTGGGCGAGCGCGAGCCGCTTGACCCGCCGGTTGACCTTCCCCAGGTCGACGCCCACCACCCGGGCGGCCTGCTCCATGGGCGGGGTGTCGTCGGCGACGATGATCCCCAGCTCTTCGTAGGAGGAGTCGAAGGTGGTCATCACCTCGGCCGTGGCGATGAGGGTCTTGGACGGCACGCAGTCGGTCAGCACCGACGCCCCGCCCAGACCGTCGCAGTCGACGACGGTCACCTCCGCACCGAGTTGCGCGGCCACCAGCGCCGCTTCGTATCCGCCGGGTCCGCCGCCAATGATCACGATCCGAGTCACGTACTCCATTGTCCCGCACCCTTCAACGGGAGGCTGCCCGGGGGCACCACCGTTACGAACGTGATGCGCGTGGCGCCTGTCGTACCCTTCCCCCATGTCGCTCTACGCCGCTTATGCCGGCAACCTCGACGCGCGGCTCATGACCCGCCGCGCCCCGCACTCGCCGCTGCGCGCGACCGGCTGGCTGAACGGGTGGCGGCTGACCTTCGGGGGCGAGCACATGGGCTGGGAGGGCGCGCTGGCGACCCTGGTCGAGGACCCGATCTCGCAGGTCTTCGTGGCGCTCTACGACGTCGCCCCGATGGACGAGGACTCGCTCGACCGCTGGGAGGGTGTGGGTCTGGACATCTACCGCCGCACCCGGGTGCGCGTCCACACCCTGGAGGGCGAGGAGAAGGCATGGACGTACGTCCTGAACGCCTACGAGGGCGGCCTGCCCTCCGCCCGCTACCTGGGCGAGGTGGCGGACGCGGCCGAATCGGCCGGCGCCCCCCACGACTACGTGATGGAACTCCGCAAGCGCCCCTGCTGACGCCACCCCTGTCAGATCCTCCAACCCAACCATCACCATCCCGTGACCTCTGTCATCTACGCGCGTAGGCGGAAACCGGCTACCCTCTTCGGCGTGAACGCATCTCTTCTTCCGGACGACATCCAGGGCGCCACCCCAGTTGACCCGAGGGCCGCCGCCGACGCCGCCGCGGCCCGCCTGCGCGAACTCACCGGCGCCGAGACCCACGACGTCGCCCTCGTGATGGGCTCCGGCTGGGCACCGGCCGTGGACGCCCTGGGCGCCCCCGAGGCCGATCTCCGGGTCACCGACCTGCCGGGCTTCCCCAAGCCCGCGGTGGAGGGTCACGGCGGCAAGATCCGCTCGTACTCGATCGGCGACAGGCGCGCACTGGTCTTCCTGGGCCGCACCCACTACTACGAGGGCCACGGCGTCGCCGCCGTCTCCCACGGCGTCCGCACCGCGGTGGCGGCCGGCGCCAAGACGATCATCCTGACCAACGGCTGCGGCGGCCTGCGCGAGGGCATGCGCCCCGGCCAGCCGGTGCTGATCAGCGACCACATCAACCTCACCGCCACCTCCCCGATCATCGGCGCCAACTTCGTCGACCTCACCGACCTCTACTCCCCCCGACTCCGTGCCCTGTGCAAGGAGGTCGACCCCACGCTGGAGGAGGGCGTCTACGCCCAGTTCCCCGGCCCGCACTACGAGACCCCGGCCGAGATCCGCATGGCGCGCGTCATCGGGGCCGACCTGGTGGGCATGTCGACGGTCCTGGAGGCGATCGCGGCCCGCGAGGCCGGCGCGGAGGTACTGGGCATCTCCCTGGTCACCAACCTCGCCGCGGGCATGACGGGCGAGCCCCTCAACCACGAGGAGGTCCTCCAGGCAGGCCGCGACTCCGCCACCCGGATGGGCGAGCTGCTGACGCGGGTGCTGGGCCGGCTGTAGCCCGACGCCCGTCCCTTTGGCACCCGGCGTGGATGCGGGCACGCGGTTACGCGAGCCGGCGCGGGGTGGGTGACGCGACCCGGCGCTTGCCGGGTGCCGCCGCGCCCACCCGTGCAGCCCCTGGGGGTACCTCCCAGGCCGTTCAGGCACTGGGGGAGGCACATCTGCCCGCGGTTACGGAGGCATACGGCCCCCAGCCGCGCAGCCCGCGCG
>NZ_JBHXNW010000120.1:0-19873 GCF_042717365.1 Streptomyces sp. NPDC058534 | reverse complement strand
CCCACCGCAGAGCGCGTCTCCTCCGCTTCGAGACCGTCGGCGCGCGTCACGTAACCGAGAAACCCGTCGACGAGTCGGTCGACCGCTTCGCGGATCTTGTCGTCCCCGAGGTCGAGCCGACCCGCGGCGTCGTTCGGGGCAAGCGCGCTGAACGACTGCCTCAACAGCGCCACGAGTGCGCCGGCGAGCGAACGGTTGCGCGAGGCCAACGACCACGGCGTGACACTCGTGGGCTCTACGCTCCGGTAAAGAGCCTCGTGATAACCGCGGAAGGTCTCGAAGTGCGATCGGTCGCGGGCCCTGCTCGACCGGAACAGCGTGACGACGACGCCTTGCGTGTCTCCACGCCCGACACGGCTGGTGGCCTGGATGTACTCGGCCGTGGTCTTCGGCTGCCCCACCATGAGCATCAGCGCGAGCCTCGGAATGTCGATGCCCACGGAGAGCATGTTCGACGAGAGGACCACGTCCACGGCGTCCGACGACTCGTCGACCCCGATCCGGAGCGCACGGAGGTCGTTCGGCAGCTCCTCCGCTCCGCGGCGACTCGTCAGTTCGAGGACCTTTCCGGCCCTGACGGGACGCAGCGGGAAACCGAGCCTTTCGGCACGAGGCTCCAGACGGCCGTTGACGTCGTCGACGACCAGCGTTCCGGTACGCCCGAGCTCGCGGAGGCTGTTGTGGTACATGACCAGCGTCCAGTACGCGTCCCGTGGCGCGGCGGACGGAGCGCGGGCGGCGAGTGCCTCCGGCATCTCCACCATGGGGGTGACGGCGGCGATGACGGCCGACGGCTGCGAGACCGACTGCGGCATCAAACCGACGTAGAGACGCCCTTCTCCGCTCTCGACGGGGCGGGAAAAGAACGTCCGGTCGTCGTCGAGCCCCGACGGCGGGTACAGGGCGACTTTTCGTCCGTAGAGCCCTCCCACCTGTTCCTCGGACGCGCGGATGGTGGCCGTCGAAGCCACGATCTTGGGGCTGACCCCCGACCGGCTCAGCAGGAGCTGGATCACCGCGTCGAAAACGGCGACGGTGGTCCCGAGCGGCCCCGAGAGCAGGTGCAACTCATCCTGAATGATCATGGACGGTTGCTTGAAAATGGTCCCGAGACCGAGCAGCCTCCCGGCTTCCGGCTTGAACTGCAGACGTGCGAACTTGTCGACGGTGGCCAGCAGGATCGTGGGCGGTTCCTCGTACAGCACCTCGTCGACGACCGCGAGCGGAAGCCCGTCGGTGAACTCGCACGACTCGTCGACGCAATGGAGTACGACGTCCGGTCCCACCAGACGCATGCCGTAGTCATGCGGCTTGTCGCTCCTGAGCTTCGGCACCATCGGCGTCAAACACCACGGGCAGCTCTCGACCTGGAACTCGTTCGCCTCTTCCGGACGCGCGGCCTTCTGAAGACGCTTGAGCGCGTCACGCGCCTCTCCACGCGTACCGGGGGTGACTTCGTTGCCGACCCACAGACCGATCGAGAAAGGCGCCATCCCCTTCGCCCGGCCGTCCGTGGCCCGCAACCTCTCCATCGCACAGACCAATGCCGCGGCCCGCTGGAATTGCTGAGCGGTCAGGAGCCGCAGGGTATAGCGGGTGATGACGGCGGTTCCCCCACCGGCCGTACCGCGGTCGAGCCGTCGGCGGAAGACCTCGATCGCGGCGAGACCCAGGTATGCCTCGGTCTTACCACCACCGGTCGGAAACCAGATGAGGTCGACGAGTCCCCGGTCCTCGTGCCTCTCGTCAACGGTGGAAGCCAGCGAGACTAGCAGGAAGCCGAGTTGGAACGGCCGCCACTCCGGTTCCCGCACCTGGTCCTCCGGCTCCCCACGGTTGATCGCCCCCTGCCGCATCTGAAGGCGCATGGCGGCCATGCCGAGTGAGAATGCCGTTCGGAGATGTTGCTGTTCCGGTGACCGGAGGAGGTCGACGCCCTTCTTCATCCTGCCGACCGTGTTCTCCGAACGTTCGGCGATACGGACGGCCACGGCTTTGTCGTCGCCGAACGCTTCCGCCCGTTCCATCTGCCGGGAAGCCCAGCCGGCGAACGCCTCGACGAAGGCGTCCAACGATTGCAGTACCGCTCCGGGGTCCTCGTCGATCTGCTGGAGGTGCCTCAGCTCCAAGGCCCCGGCTTCGGCCGTCCCCTCGTCGAAACCCGTGGTCTCGACGGCGGGCACCACGAACGCCGGGACGGGTTCGAGGAAGATCCGTGTGCAACGGCCAGCCGTGAACTCCCAGTCCGCGGCCATTCCGTGCCCGACCGCGTAGACCTTTCGGTTGCGGTACCGCAGACGCAGCTCGGCGGCTTCCGGATCGGCGTCGAACGAACGCGTCGTGTCGTACTCCAGGATCTCTGCACCAGCGGGCGGAGTGACGGCCAGACGGACCTGGAACAGCATCCCGGGGATGTCGAGACGGTCGTCACCCGTGGACTCGGTCAGAACCCGTACATGGACGGTGACCAACGAGTTTCCCCCGAAGACGCGCCAGCGCGATCCGACCTCGACCGAAACACCCCCCACGGACAGGCGCTCGATCTTCTTCTCCCGCCGGAGCTCGATGACGCCGGCGGAGAACGGAGTACGCCGCCATCCGGGTGGCCCGTCCCCGTCGACGACGGCGTACGTGCCGCACGAGAAGTCGACGTCGACGGAATCGCCGTCGGTGACGAAGGAGATCGCGACGGACGAGGGCCTCCAGTCCTCTGCCAGGGGGACCCCGGCGCCGCTCTCCTCCACCTCGCCGTCCGGGACGTCGGCGGAAACGTCTTCGTCCGTGTCTCCGCCGCCGTGAGTCCCTCGATTCCCGGCCTCGACCGGGAACAGCATGCCGACGGCGTACTGCCGGTGAGGCAGGTTCGTCGTGACCTCGTCATCGCCCGCCTCGGGCCCTACGTAGGACTCTCGAAGGTGTTCCAGGGCCTTCTTCTGAGCCACGGTGAGGTTCACTTGCAGACCTGCTTTCGAAGAAGAGCCTGGAGCCGCTTCTTGTCCTCTTTGGACGCGATCACGTGGAGCGTGACCCGCGCCCTCGTGACTGCCACGTAGAAGGCGGCCAGGCCCCGATCGTCGTACTCACGGGGCAGGCCGCAGACGATGACGTGCTCTGCTTCCAGCCCCTTGGCGAACCGCGGGTTCGTCACGAGGAACCCGGCCTCGCTTCTATAAGGCTCGGCGCCCTCGGAGACGTTGATGATCCAGATGTCTTGACGACGGGCGCCGTCCGCGACGAGGTCCCGGGCCACGGATTCCGCCGCGTCGACGTCGGCCGTCCCATCGGACCACCGCCATTCCACTCGGTCACCGTGGACGATGCCCGGGTCTCCGACGTCGGCGCCCAGGTATTCCTGCACGACGTGGACGATCGCCCGGGTGTTGCGGACGTTCCGGTCCAGGTCGTACTGGAGCGCCTCCTGCTGGACCAGCTCACAGACATCCGGGTCGAATTCGCCGTCGACGCGCGCCTGGTTGTTCGGATCCAGGAACATCCTCCACCGACCGCCCTCGCGACCTCCGCGGATCACGGAGTCCAGTGCGTCCATACCCTCGGCGTTCATAAGGTCCTGCGCCTCGTCGACGAAGACGACGTCGTACTGCTTGTCACCCGACAAGTCCGCGAACGGAAGAAGATCGATGTCTCTGCCCTCGATCCGCGGACCGAAGAAGTCGACGAGGGCGGGTGAGTGGAAGGTGATGAGAACCGACTTTCCCTCGCCCGCCTCCTGCTTCGCGCCTTCCACCAGCACCAGGGACTTTCCGGTGCCCGCACCGCCGAAGACGAGCATCCTCGGGTTTCGGGAGAGCGCGGCCAGGACCCGTGCCTGCCCCTCGGTCGCCCGGTTCTGCTCCTCCAGGACGGCGCCCCGCTGTGCATCGATAACGGGCATCCGCGTGAATTCGCCGAAGAGGCGCGCCCGCAGGGTTTCGGACCGAGCGATCCTGACTCCGAAGGGTGCGGTCCTGGCCTCACCGGCGACCTTCTCGAAGGCTTCCGTCATCGCCGCGATGGTCATCTGGTCCCTGGCCCACCAGTGGCTCCCCTTCCACTCGACCGCGGCCGGAGGCGCGTCGATGTCGGGGGTAAGAACGACGGCCTCGGTCGCGAACCAACCGACGCCTTCCTCCTGAAGAATGTCGCGCAACGCGTACATCGCCGACTGCGCCTGGTCCATCGGGGACTCGCGCAGCTTCTTCCAGTCACCGTGGCGGTCGATGGAGTACCAGACGCCGTCGTACTTCCTGACGCCCCCGCCCTTGACCTCGACGATGACGACGACACCGTCCCAGAGCACGACGAAGTCGGCTTCCCCCTGCTGCTTGACCGCATGACTCCGCAGCTTCACCGAGTGGAAGGCGACCGCCCCGTGGGGCCCGTCGATCGCCCGCAGTAGTCGCGCCACCCGCCGTTCGGCGTTGCTGGTGGTCGTCGTCTCGACGTCGGCGAGATCCGGTACCAGGATCATGCTCCCTGCTTTCGCCAGAGGTCTTCGTAGGCGCGGTATCCGAGGAAATCGTTGACCGCCCCGAAGTTGTCGGCGACGTCCACGATGAGGCACTCCGGTTTGCCGCCGTTCGCGGGGCCGCGCAGTCCGCGGCCGGCCATCTGGATGTACGCGCTGGGGCTGAACGTCGGCCTCGCGATGTACAGGGCCCGGACACCCGGTGCGTCGAAGCCCTGGATCAACAGATCGCAGTTGGCCAGGACCCGGATCTCCCCCTTCTTGAACTTCTCGATTACGTCACGGCGTGCCTGCCGTCCGGTCTGGCCGCTGACCGCCTCGGCCGCGACCTGCCGGTAACGAAGCGTGGCGGCGAGGACCTGGGCGGACAGGACGTTCGGAGTGAACACGAGGATCGGCCATTCCGGGTCCCGGCGAAGAATGTCCTCCACGAGGATCCGCATGCGGGCCTGGTCCCGCCCGATGCGGTCGAGAACCTTGGGCTCGAGTTTGCGCCACGACTGCACCTGCTCGAGTTCGTCCGGCTTCAGCGCGACGTCCACGCCCTTCAGCACCTCGTGTCGAACCCGCGCGAGGACGCCCCTCTTCGACAGCTCCTCGTAGGCGTTGCCTCCGAAGGCCCTCATGATGTGGTGGCCGAAGCGGGCCGCCAGCTCCTCCGTCGGCTTGGTGACGACGTCGCTCTTCCCCTTGAACGGGGTGGCCGAGACGCCCACCAGAGGCCGCTCCCAGCTACGGCCGTCGACTCCGAGCCACCTGAGGATCTTCGTGTACATCTTCGACCCGCCCGCCCGGTGCGCCTCGTCGATGAACACCGCGGACGCGCGACTGAGCCACTCGTACTCGGGGGTGTCGGCAACCCTGTCGAGCTTGGCGTCGGTGGCCACGACCACGCTGAACTCGGTGTCGGGCTCGTGGACCACGTTGGAGTTCCAGAGCCTGCCGATGGTCAACGGACGCTCGTCGCCGAGCCATCGCCAGACGGTCTCGAACGTCTGCACCGCCTGCTCGCAGAGCTCCTCCGACTGCGCGATCCAGATCACGGTTCCGCTCATGTCGCCGTCGACGAAGAGCCGCAGCACGGTTTCGGTGGCGACGCGAGTTTTTCCGGCTCCCGTCGGAAGTTCCACCATGCCCTTGCGTGCGCGCCCGTCCGCTTCCCGGGACGTCAGAACCTCCTTCAGCTCCCGGCTGATCTCCTTCTGGAAATCGTGCAGAGGGTTGAGCCTCACGGCACCGGGCACGACGAACTCCTCGTCCTGGTGCCGACCACGGCGTCCGGCATACTGCGTGCCGAATCCCATCTTCCGGAGCCAGGCGACGGTCGACGCTCCCCCCGCCCACGCCGTGGGAACGTCCGTGTACCCCTCGACGCTGAATTGATCTTTGAGGAATCTGATCGAGTCGCTGCCGTAGACCGTCAGGAAGAGCTCCGCAACGGACGTGGAGTCGTCCACCAGGCCCTGCCCTTCGAGTGCCTGCCAGAGCCCCTTCGGCAGGCACTCCTTCAGCGTGTCGTCGCCGAAGAAGATCTCCAGGCGCTCCGCATCACCGGTTGCGGCCCGGGCGGCTTGCCGCTGTTCCTCCAGACGTTGGTCTGCACGTGCTCGGAGGATGTCGCTCAGCTCGGCGTTCGACAGACGCAGGTCGAACGCGCCGTTGACGATCTGCAGAAGGCGCTCTTCGTCGAGGTCGGCATGGACCACAAGAGTCAGCCCCTCGAGATGCCACTCGAGCGTCTGGTCCTCGACGCCGTCCTCGGTGGTCACGCGCTTCGTGATTTGGACGGCCTTCGCCACGGTCGCGTTCACGACCTTGTCCTCGACGAACGTCGAACGCAGCCCGGCGTACAAGTCGATGACGCGCTCCTCGCCCTGCCGGCCGTCGACCAGCAGCGAGAAGGAGAAGCTGTCCTCGAACCGACGACATCCGACCTCCTCGACGAGCAGCTCCGCTTCGTCGGGGTCCGCCTTGAGGTACGGCTTCTGCCTCATGCTGAGGAACGCGCGTTCTTCTTCGGTCGTCGCCAAGTACACCGCGTCGGGTCGCCTCGCCTCGATGACGCGTCCAACCCTGGCGGGGATGAGTGCGGGACGCCCGTCCGGGAATGCGGTCCTGCCGGCAGTGAGGACGAACCCCGTCAGGGCCCCGTTCTTGATCGGCTTGAGGACCTCCGATCGGAGCGCTTCGCGCATGACTTCCGCCGGAACCTCGTCCAGCCCCTTCGGCAGTGCCAGGGCGTCTTCGACATGGCGCGGTCCGCGGAAGAGAGGCAGCAGGGCCTCGTACTCGACGAGCGACGCGGAGACGACGTGACCGGGAGCCCGGTAACCGCGGCTCGACTTCAGCAGGCCAGCCTGGTCCACCGCCCATCGCACGGGGGAAGCGACTCGGTGAGTGAGCCCCGTGTCGACGTCCGTGCAGAGCCAGTGACCCGTCTCGTCGAGCCTGAGCAGCCTCTCCGTCCAGTGTTCGCGGATGCCCTCAGGCGCCTCCGCCTCCTTCAGCATGAGGAGCGCCGAGAACGGGCCCGGGCCGTCGCCCTTGTCGAACTCGACCTCTTCGACGTAGCGCTCCCCGGGCCCCAACCTCCGGTTCAGCTCATCCAGGACGTACTGGCAGTAGTCGTCGAAATGGACCTCCTCTTCGACCGAGTACGAAGCCACAGGTTCTGTGATGACGCCTGCTGCATGGGCGATCTGGGGAACGCACTTCGTCCTGTCCAACACTCGGTCGGCAATGCCGTCACCGAGGCCGTCGATGTCCAGTACGTACTCGGGCGACGCCCAGCCACCGTCGCGTGTCGGAACCTTGAGGGCACCTGCCTTGTTGCCCGCCACGACCTTCTGCGCCTGCGCTATGGGCACGTCGACGGCCGCGTCCCAGAACTTCGGAAGTTCGTCGTCCTCCGACTCCGGCGACAGCTTGGCCATCCTGGCCTCGAACTTCGCGAGCGGGTCCAGGTCCCGGAAGCCCCTGTCACCGAGCTTCTTCTCGACGCCGGGAACGGCTAGAAAATCCGGATCGACGAAGCACGATCCTTCGACCTCGATGCCCTCCACGCGATGGAGGAAGACCTGACCGCGATCCTTGACGGACTTCATGCCGTCGGTCGTGGGTATGACCTTCGCGGAGCCGATGCCGTCGACTCTGGGATTCCGCAGCACGAAGTCGAGCGCTCTCGCGGCAGAGGCCGCGTCGGCCCCCTCCGCCCACTCGCGCAGCCACGACAGGACGCCTCTCTTGGGTACTTTCTCCAGCGCCTTCGCCTCATCCCTCGGCCGCGAGTCGACGAAGGCGGAGGAGACACTGCACACGTAAAGCGTCCGCAGACGCGTCATACGCTGATTGTTGGCGTAGCAACGCCAGTGCGGCACATCGCCACTGGTGTGGGGCGACTTGATCCACTCTTCGTGGTCGCGCTCGGACGCCTCGCTGACGCGGAAGTCGAGAGGACGGAGCTCCGGCGGCGTGCGCAGTCCACCTGCAGCATCGGGGATCAGAGCCCTCTCGCATCCGAGCTGCGGGATATGAACGCAGAGGATCTCATCGCCGAACGAGTGGGTCTCGCGACCACGTGCAGGCATGTAGTCCAAGTGCGCTGCAGGATCGTCGAAGGACGAGACCTTCGGCAACATGTCGAGGAACATCCCGGAGAGAGTCACGAGGATCTCCCGGTTGTACGTGTTCGCGAGCAGCGTGGTGCGATCGTCGTTCACGCTCCAAGGGGCGTTGAAGAGGGCGGATGCCGACGTCCTGTCCTGAAGCGGGAAATACGACCAGAACCCGCCCGTCTTCAGTTGGGCGAACCGTGCCGGCATGGCGACCGTGACCTTCATCCGGTCACGCGACACCGCTTCACCGACCTCGGTCCGAGCCTCGGGGCTGGGTGCGTGCATCCGATTCTCGACGTACCACTCCTCGTGGTCACCGTCGGGACGCTCGATGCGGAACCTACCGTCACCGAGGTCACGCGACACGTGGCTCGTCACGAAGTCGGCGTCGGCGCCGACGACCCGGAGCCGGACCTCGCGCACCGAGTTGACGAAGAGGAGGAACTCGGAGCGGAACTCCTCGATCTCCCTCCGGAGGTTCTCCAACCTCGACGCGCGCGGCAGTCTGACGATCGTCACCGCCCACTCCGCCAGCTCGGCCAGGATCGGGTCCTCGGCGAACTCGACGTCGGCATCGATCCGCGTCAGGGTCCTTAGGACCGGCAGCCTCTTGGATGCGGGGGCGATCACCGCGAGGGCCGCCTTCGCCTTGGGAGAGCTGAACTCGAAGGCGATCGACCGGCTGAAAACCTGCGGAGCGTCGGTGACCGCGAGCACCGACTTGAACCCGAGTCCGAACCGCCCGATCTCATCGCCTCTCTTACCGCTGAGGTGCGCGTGCGCGAGCGTGGTCAGGCCGCTACGCGAAAACGGACGCCCGGCGTTCGCGCAGTACAAGGTCTGGCGATCGAGGTCGAGGACGATCTCGACCCGCCCGGCCCCCTCCTCGTGCTCGGCGGCTCCCGACATCGCGTCGGCCGCGTTCTGCACCAGCTCCAGTAGCGTGCGGTTCGAGTAACCGCCGACTCGGATGGACTCCTCCTGGTTGGCATGCTCCGCGATCAGGTGCGAGTTCGCACGATACGAGTTGGTCGCCCGCTCGAAGAGGTCGTCGACCTCGCGAACCAGACGCTCGTCGGGAATCCAACCGGCTCGATTCGTCGCCACGCCTACACCGCCCCCGCTACTGCCACAGCAACGCACCACTGCCAAAGCCGCACTTGCATGGCTCCTGAAAACGTCGATCACCATGTTCACCGACGATGTGTCGCACACCACACCGCCGACCTGCCACGGACTGTAGACGCATCCACTGACAGACCGACCGGTTATTACCAGATCGGTCGTCGAAGCAGGAGGATAGAAACCTACGCCAAACCTTCACAAGTTGTAAGGCGCAGGTACGTCACGGGTCGGTGTCGACGGGTCACTCAGCGAGAGCCGAGACGACACCGGCTCGGTGGCACAGGAGGATGGGCCAAGTGAACGGGAACGTCACACGGTTGCCGGCGTGAAGGTCCTCGCCCGAGCTGGTAGGAAACGCCGTGGGAGCCGTTTGGGAGCCGACCCACTCCCCAACCCCGTTCCATACGGCGTGAGACCAAGCGAGACCAGCCACCTGACCAGGGAAAACAGGATTCATGCCGGCAGGGGTGGTAGCCGAACCTCATTCGGGACGAAGAGGTCGTGGGTTCAAATCCCGCCACCCCGACAGCTGAAACAGCAGGTCAGGCCCGGTACTGAGAGATCAGTACCGGGCCTGACCTGCGTTGGGGGGCCAATTCGGGGGCCGACTTCGTGATGCGGCTCCCAGGGAGCTACTACTGGAGGGCAGCAGGTGTCGCGGTAGCTGTCGTCCTTGGGCGGGCAGCGGACCAGCTCGCCGGTGTCGAGTTCGTACAGCTGCCACTCGACACGAAAGGAGGCCGGGTGGGGCAAACTCTGTCTCCGGGCCGACGATTTCACCTCAGCACTTACTCGTCGTCGCGGCCGGAGAGCAGAGCGGCCCGCTCGGCCGTGAGGAGGCTCGTCGATCGTGTCCTCGAAGATCAGGTGGAGCGTGGAGCGCCAGGTCTTGACGCTGGATGCCGCGTACGCGGCTCGCTCCTTCTTCTAAGGGCGAGGCCGTACGCGGCCCAGGACCTGGCCGCCTCGACGATGCAGAACTAGAGCGCCACATCGAGGAGCAAAGGTGCTTGCCGGGCGCAATCTTGTAGCGGCCACGCCAGTAGTTTCCGCGCTTCTCGCCGAAACCCATGTATCCCTCCCCTGCTTCGTCGTCGTGCCAGGCCGCGGTCCCGAACTGGCTCTGGCACGCTCGGCGTGGTGGCCGGGCGGCAGGAGCTGCTTTCGCTGCTCGTTGCTGCGGGAGGGCAGGGCGAGCCTCGTTCACGCGGATGATCTCGGCGAGGTGCTCGTCGGTGAAGCGGTACGCGCGGCCGGTCGGCGCAAGGAGTGAGTCCTCTACAGGTCGTGGTGGGCGTGGGCGCGGCAACGCCGACTCGCCGGTCAATCATTAGGGATGTGGGTGAGCTGCCCGGCCTGGGGGTTTGCGGGTCCAGGACGGGAGGGGTGCCGGTGGCTATACCTCGTCGGTGGGGTGGCCCTCGCGGTCACCAGGCGGAGGGCCATGCATCTTCACACCACTCACCGCACTCCTCGACGCCCATGCCGACCTCACCTCACGCAGGGAGTTCCGCGGCCACGTCACCGCCGGCGTCGTCCCGGCCAGCCACCGGCCCATCCATATCGACGCCCACTCCATCCCCGCCAACCCGGCCAAGGAGGAACCGGAGCGCCAGCACTTCGACTTCCGCCTCCTCTTCCGCACGTCCGCGGAAGTCGTCGAGTTGCAGGCCGAAGAGGTCACCGCTGCTGCGTGGCGTGATGTGGACACCATCGCCGATGAGACTCTGCGGAACCGAGTACCGCACACCTTGCGCTGACGCAGTGGCCCAGCGCCGTAGGTCACGAACCCGCTGTATGTCGGCGGTCGTCTGCATGCACACCAGGCATGACAGACCTCGGCGCTGCCCACGCCTGAAAGGCCGGCCTCATGCACTCGCCGAGGTCGAATCGACAGTCTGCGTCGCCGCACGCTGTGCGCGGGGTGCGGCGGGTGCCAAGAGGAAGGCGAGCGTCATCAATACGGCAGCGACCACTGGAACATAGGCAACGCCCAGCGTGCCGACTGCCGCACCACCCACGGCGGCGGCGACGCCCGTACCCAGGTACAGGCCGGAGATATTCAGGGACAGGGCGGTCATCCCGGCGGCAGGACCGGCGGCGGCCAGGACGCTGCCCTGTACTGGTGGGGTGAGGGCCCAGGCGAAGACGGCCCAGCAGGCGATGACGGCGGTCAGCACGTACCGGTTGCCGATGCCGCTGGAGACGAGGCCGGCTGCCAGGGCGAGTGTGATCGCATGCCCGGCGAGGACACGGCGCAGGCTTCGCTGCGGACCCCAGGAATCCGCCGCCCGCCCCGACAGCAGTGCCCCCACGAGGCCGGCAGCGCCGACCAGGAACAGCACGAAAGACAGCAGGCCGTACGAACCCCCCGCGACCTTGGCCGTGTATGGACCGAGGTAGGTGTAGAACATCAGCCCACCGCTCGCGGCGAGGAACGTCACCGTCACCAGACGCACCACAGCGCGATCCCGCAGCAGCGCAAGGCGCTCCCGCAGTGGTACAGGGGCGCCGCCGGGCACGGCCGGGGCCGTGCCCAGCAGACCCAACGCCGCGACCGCCGCGACCGCCGCGATCAGCCAGAAGGTCGCGCGCCAGCCGAAGGCCCCGCCCAGCCACGAGCCCAGCGGTACGCCGCTGAACAGCGCGGCGGTCATCCCGGCCGTCACCACACCCAGGTACCGACCCTGCTCACCCTCGGGTGCCCCGGCCGCCGCCGTGGCGAAGGCCGCGGAGGCCACCACCGCCGCGCACAGAGCAGCCGCCACACGGGCGCCCATCAGGAACCAATATCCGGGCGCGAGGGCTGCGGCCACGTTGGCCAGGACGAACAGCAGGAGCCCGACGAGCAGCACCCTCCGCTTCGGGAATCGTTCGCAGATCACGGACAGTGTGGGTGCGCCGACCGCGTAGACCACGGCGAACACCGTCACCAACTGCCCGGCGGCGGCGACGCTCACCTCCAGGTCATCCGCGACAGCGGGCAGCACGCCTGCGATGACGAACTCGTCGGTGGCCGTGGCCAGCAGCGTCAGGAACAGGATGTACAGCCAGCCCGGCAGGGCAGCTCTTCTCATCGGTCTACTACCTCCGTGGAACGCGATGCGTCCGTCGCACGCTAGGTAGTGACACCGGTGTCAGGGTCAAGCGCCGGAACGCAGCCGCTCCGCGAAGCCGTCTGTATCCGCCGCGTCAGCGCGCAGGCGGGCGATGCGTTCCACGAGTTCGGCCCGGTGCCGCTCCAACTCCGCCGCCTTGGCCTCCACAGCGGAAAGCCGCTGCTCGTACATGGCGAGCGCGTCGTCCGGGCCGCTTTCACACGCCAGGAACTCCTCGGTCTTCATGTCCAGACAGGGCGCCACCACCCGGATGTCTTGCGCCGTGAGGCCCGCCCCCAGCAACTCCCGGACATTCAGAACCCGGTGCACCGCCCGCTCGTCGTACTCCCGCCACCCTTTGCTGGTCCGTGCCGCCTCCAGCAGCCCCTGCTGCTCGTAGTAGCGAATCGAGCGGCGACTCGCACCAGTGACCTCGGACAGCTCGCCGATCTGCATGACCCCTCCTCGCGAATCAGCGCCCACGGTACGCCGCTGTCGCAGCCTGCAGTCTCTCGGTCGGATCACCACCGGGAGCCCACGCGGCTCGACCGAAGGTCAGCCGCCCGAGTCTGACTGAAGGTGCGCCGATAAGCGCCGGGTGTGGTGCCCAGATGCGTCCGGAAGCGGCGGCGCAGGTTGACTGCCGACGTGAGTCCGACACGGGTGGCGATGGCTTCGACCGGCAAGTCGGTCTGCTCCAGCAATACCCGGGCTGCGACGAGGCGTTGGCGCAACAGCCACTGCCCCGGGCTGACGCCGAGTTGTTCGGTGAAGCGCCTGGCGAGGGTCCGAGTGGACAGCCCGGCTCGTTCGGCGAGCCGGTCCAGGGTCAGCGGGGAGTCGAGGTGGGACGTGCCCCACTCCAGCAGTGGCGCCAGTGACTCGTCCGTCCTCGCCGGGGCCGGCTGTGCGGCGTACTGGAGTTGGCTGCCCTCCCGGTGTGGGGGCAGGACCATGTTCCGGGCGATCTGCGCGGCGTAGGCGGCTCCGTGGTCGGAGCGCACCAGGTGCAGGCAGAGGTCGATGCCAGCGCCGGTTCCGGCGCTGGTGGCCACGTCGCCGTGGTCCACGTAGAGCACGTCAGGGTCCACCTCGATCTGGGGGAAGGTGGCGGCGAGCCGGTCCGCATGGCGCCAGTGGGTGCTGGCACGGCGGCCGTCGAGCAGTCCGGCATGGGCGAGGACGAACGCCCCCGTGCAGATGGCGACGATTCTGGCCTCGCGCCGGTGGGCGGCCCGCAGCGCCGCGATGACGGTCGGCGGTACCGGCGCACTGGGTGGCTGCCAGCCAGGGACGATCACGGTGTCCGCCTCCTCCAGGGCCGACAGGCCCGCGTCGACGAGCATCGGGTAACCGATGGTGGTCCGCAGCGGTCCGGGGCGTTCGGCACAGATCTGGAAGCTGTAGCGGGCAGGCGCATCCGGCAGGACGGTGCCGAAGACCTCGGCAGCGCAGCCGAGTTCGAAAGGCGACTGCGGCGGACTGAGCAGGGCCACCACCCGGTGAAGACTCATGGCAGGAATGTACCCCAGGGTGTCTTTTCAGACTCTCGGCAGGGAGATCGGCTCCGGTCACAGTGGTCCCATGAGTGAAACCACCGAAACGACAGTGGTCAGGGGCGCAGTCCAGGTCGACGGCGAAACGGCCAGCTACCTGACCGCCGGGCGGCAGGACGGCCGGCCCGTGCTGCTGCTGCACGGAACGTACTGGAGCCGGGTCTGGCTCCCGGTGCTGGACCACCTCGCCGAGGCGGGGCTGCGGCCGATCGCGGTCGATCTCCCCGGCCTGGGGCGCTCAGGAGGCGAGCTCACCCCGGAAACGGCCACGGTCCCGGCCCTCGCGGACTGGGTGACGCGCTTCGCGTCCGCGCTGGAGCTCTCCGGACCGATCGCCGTGGCGGCCCATGACATCGGCGGCGCCATCGCCCAGCACCTCCTCGCCCACGACTGCTTCGAGGTGTCCCGCCTTGCCTTGGTCAACTCGGTCCTTTACGACTCCTGGCCGGCGCCCCATGTGGCCGGCTTCCGGGGCGCGGATACGGCCGAGGGCGTGCTCGACAACCGCCGCCAGGCGGTGGCAAGAGTGCTGGCCGGTGTCGCCACCGAACCGCTGATCGCGGACTATGTGGACCCGTGGACCGATGCGCGGGTTCGCCGCTCCTGGATGGCCCTGGCGGGTGCGGCCGACAACCGCTACACCCTTGAGCTCGTCCCCGCGCTGCGGCGGTCCACCACGCCCAAGTTGCTCATCTGGGGCGAGGACGACCTCCACGAGACGGTGGAGTTCGCCGAGCGGTTCGCCTCGGAGATCCCGAACACCACACTCATCCGAATCCCCCATGCGGATCACATCCCCACCGAGAACGCGCCCGGCCGGATCGGCCGCGCGCTCGGCGACTTCTTCACGGTGTAGAGGCATTACGGCCCGTCCGGCTTTGAGGCCGATGGGCCAGAAACTGCCACCGCCGAACTGGCGTCAATCGCCCGGCCTCCTCCGACCACGAAGCGCCCCGGTTCGAGCCGACGCAAGAACGCTGGGAGCCATTGGGGAGCCGACTTGGGTTCACATCCCGCCACCCCGACAGCTGAAACAGCAGGTCAGGCCCGGTACTGAGAGATCAGTGCCGGGCCTGATCTGTTACTGGGGGCATTCTGGGAGGTCTGGCCGGATGGCGAGGGCGGCTCCGGTGACATGTACCCGCTGATCGCCGGCGCGCAGGGTGACCTCCAGGAGTGACGGGCGGCCCATGTCGTGGCCCTGGTGGAGGGTGAGCCGCGCGTCCGCCGGGGCGAGGGCCAAGTCGCGGGCGTAGGCGCCGAAGGCCGCGGCTGCGGCGCCGGTCGCGGCGTCCTCCACCACGCCGCCGACGGGGAAGGGGTCGCGTACGTGGAAGACGGTCGCTGTTTCGCGCCACACCAGCTGCACGGTGGTCAGGTCGAGCCGCTGCATCAGGCGCAGCAGCCGGTCGAAGTCGTAGTCCAGATCGGCAAGTCGCTCGCGGGTGTCCGCGGCCAGTATCAGGTGGCGTACGCCTGCGAAGGCGATCTTCGGAGGCAGGCGGGCGTCGAGTTCGCCGGCCTGCCAGCCGAGCGCGGCCAGCGCTTCTGCCACATCGGCCGAGGCCACGTCGTGCACGCGGGGTGTGACGCTGGTGAGGGTGGCCTTCAGTACGCCGTACTCTTCCCGGACGGTGACGGGCACGTGGCCCGCGGCGGTGTGGAAGTCGAAGTCGCCCGCACCGAGGCGCTCGCCGAGTGCCACCGCAGTGGCGACGGTGGCGTGGCCGCAGAAGCCGACTTCCGCCCTGGGACTGAAGAACCGCAGGGTGAAGGACCGCTCGACGTGCGGGTCGGGTCCGGCGGTGACGAAGGCGGACTCCGAGTAGCCGAGACCGGCGGCGATCGCCACCATCTCGTCGTCGCCGAGGCCGGAGGCGTCGAGGACGACTCCTGCTCCGTTGCCGCCCGTCGGGCTGGTGTGAAGGCGGTGTAGTGGAGCACCTCCGAGGTCAGGTGCCGGGCCTGTCCCGTTGTCGTGGTCGTCGCGTCCGGCATGGTGAAGGGTCCTCTCGTACGGGGTTGTCTGCGGGTTGCTTGCGCGGTGGCCGATGGGACGGCCGGAGGGGTCAAGTCGGGCCAGTTTTCCTTGACAGCAGAGAAGTTGACGCGATATGGCGTGAACTCGGTGTCGATACCGACCGGTTGCCGCCGCGGCGCCCCGCGGTGCGCTACTGCGTGGACTGGAGCGAGCACCGCCACCACCTTGCCGGCGGTCTTGGCGCGGCACTGGCGGCCCGGCTGTTCGACCTGGACTGGGTGCGCTGGGGTGCGTCGCCGCGCGTGGTCCATGTAACCGACGAGGGAAAGACGGGACTGGAGCGTTCACTCGGTCTGGCCTTCGAGCGGTAGCGGGATACCGGTTGGGCGCGGCCTGCACACTTGGCCGCAACGGACCTCGCCGCTCTCACCCAGTCCCCGCGAAGATCACGGATTTGGCTGATCGGCGTACGCTGGGCGATGTTCGCCGACCTGCCCGGTACCGCGGCGATGGCCGCCCTGCCGGTGCGAACTGGCCGACCTGTGCACGGTCGCCCCGCACGGCTCGGCGGACGTTCGTGATCAGCCTCTTCGACCGAGACCGACGCGCCCACCTCTAGAGTGGCATGACCACGTTCGGCGGAGCAGAGCCCAACGAGCCCCGGCGAGCAGGAGGTGGCCGCCGTGTCGGACGCGAAGGCCGCCGGACAAGACGGAGCGTCAGCGCAGCAAGGGGGGCCGGTGGCCAGGCGGAGTGGGCGTGAGGGCAACGGCGCGGTTCGCATGGCTTTGCGCGCGGTGTTGGCCGGCGTCACGGGGAGCGTGATCGGTATTGCCGCGTACTCGATCAGCCAGACCGGCGGGCAGCGGCTGTCGGTCATCGTGGGGTGCCTCATCGGCGTCGCCGTAGCCCTCGGTCTGGAGCTGTACCGCAGGTCCGCTCAGCTGACCGAGGTCCGCCTGGTCCTGCTGGGTAACGAGATGTCGTTCACCACCAGGACGGACATGCGGCAGGCCGCTCAACGGATGTTCTTCCAAGCCGCCACCCGGGTCGCCACACGTCCGCTGGAGGACGGCAGCGGGAACCTGCGCGAGGCCCTGACCTCCCTCAAGACGCTGTTCGACCTCTATCGCGAGCCGCTGGAGGGACACACGACCCCTCCTCCCCCTGCCAAGGGGGACTCGGTGTACGAACTGGCCCTGGACATCCTCAACTTCGAGCTCGCTCCGTTCCTGGCCAGGTGGCACCCCGGCCTGAAGGACTTCGAAGACCGCCACCCCGACCAGGACGAGTCCGAGTGGCCGCAGAACGCCGCGTTCCGCGCGGAGCTCCGCCGACTGCAGGAACGGCTGAGGCCGTACGTGATCGGGCTCGGGGAGATCGCCGGCATCCGTGATCCGGAACGGCATCTGCGTCCTTCGGCGCGCTCCGTGCTGTCCCGGCCCACGGTGCCGCAGCAGGACGGGGCGAGAGGTGGGCAGCGGGAATGACGCCACCCCCAGCGACATCGTGCAGCGGACCCGGTGTCGCATGATGGCAAGGTGACGATCTTCATCGTGCCGGCACTTCGTGGGCCGGCCTCGGACGACCAAGCAAATTGCGCACCCCCCCCCCATCGATTTTTCGGCCGTCGAGAGGGAGGGGACAGCCCATCGGCTGAGGTCCCCACGAGGAGGCGGAGATGATCACGCCCGACGCCTCCGGACCGGAGTGGGACGTCTTCATCAGTTACAGCCGGTCCGACGCCGGCAAGGTCGGCGCGCTGGTGCCCGCGCTCCAGGCACGCGGCCTGCGCGTCTTCGTCGACGACACCGCCGTGGACGACTTCGCGTCCATCACGGCGACCATCACGGAGGCGCTGGCTCATTCACGGATCCTGCTCGCCCTGTACTCGGCGGACTATCCCCAACGGCGAGCGTGTCAGTGGGAGCTGACCTACGCGTATCTGACGGGACAGCGCGAAGGCGATCCTCGCCGGCGGACCCTGGTACTCAATCCCGAGCCCGCTTCCGACCACGTACACCCGGTCGAACTGCGAGACGCCCGACACTGGCCCTGGCCCACCTCCCCGGCGGGACTCGACCGCCTCGCCGCACGCGTGGCGGACCACGTGGGCACCGTCGCCACCTTCATGGGAGGCGCGGCGGACGCACCCTTCGTCCCGTGGCTGCCCGCGCCGGCCCGCACGGGCTCGTTCCGCTTCACCGGCCGCCTGGCCGAGCAGTGGCGCATCCACACAGCCCTTCATCGTCACCGTGCTCCGCTGGTCGCCCAGACCGGCGGAGGACGCGGCGCGCAGTTGCGCGGCATGCCCGGCCTTGGCAAGTCACTGCTCGCCCAGGAATACGCCCTGCACTTCGGTTCGGCCTTTCCCGGCGGGGTCTTCTGGTTCGATCTGCACCCGTACGAAGGGGAGCCCTCGGAGGCGATGGAGTCCTACGCGCAACAGGTCTCCACTGTGCTGGCGGCTCTCCGGGTGACTGCCTCGACGTCCTCCCTGCCCGGACTGCTCAGCCACCTCGCGGTCACGCTGGGCGAGCGCAACCTGCCCTGCCTGTGGGTGGTCGACGGCGTCCCCGACGGGCTGACCGCCGACCAGCTCAATCTCCTGCGCGGCCCGCACCTGCTCACGGCCACCTTGATCACGACACGGTCCCTCCGGTACACGGCTTTCGCCGAGTGCGTCGACATGGCCCCGTTGTCGGATGCCGACGGCTACCGCCTCCTCACCTCCCGCCGCATGCCCCACGACGAGCTGGAACACGCTGCCGCTCTCGCGCTCGTCCGTGATGTCGGTGGGCATCCAGAGGCGCTGGATCTGCTCGCCGACCTCACGGCCACCAGTGACTTCATCGACGTACGCAATCGGCTGCACGCCCGCGGCCCGGACGTGCTGGCCACCCGCCGACCGGTGTCCGGTACGGGGTCGCCGGCCCGCCGCCCCCTCGCGACGGCCCTGCTGCCGAGGCCGCTCTCCGGTGCGGGCCCAGCGGATGACGTCTTGCGGCTGCTTGCTCTCGCCTGCCCGGCAGCGCTGTCCCAGACGGCCCTGGAAAACGTACTGTCCTCCATCGGCCCCTACGACCCGTGGGACGTGGCAGCTCTCGTCGCAGAGGCCGTGGAAGCTCTACGTGGCTCCGGCGCGCTGCGCCACGAACCACTCCGCGAGCGGTCCTGGACCATCCATCCGCTGCTCGCCCGAGCCGTACACCGCCATGACTCGAACGTGGCCCGCCAGGAAGACCTCCGACGCGTTCTCCTGCATACGCTCGTTCCGGCGAACTCCGCCCGGGCCCCGGTTCCGGACCGGCCTGCGGCGACGAGTCCTCCCGGAGCTCAGCTCTCGCCCAGGGCCCCCGTCGGAACCCGCCCCAGCCCGCTGGAACGAGCTGCGGCCTTCGACCTCCAGGTCGAACTGGTCACCCGAGTCGGTGTCCAGCCGCTTCCCCGGGACCACGGCTCGCTGCGGGAAGCGCTGACGTCCCTGCACTCACTGTTCGCCACGACACGCGACCTGCTCCACCGCGTCGCGACCGAAACCGCCACCCCTCTGACGCTTCCCGCCATCGCCGCGCGGCTGACCAACACCCATCTGCGTCCCTTCCTCACGACTTGGCACCCGGCGCTCCAGGAACACGAGGCCATTCGGCCGCCGGACGTCAGCCCCTTCGAGCATGAAAGGCGCTGGAAGCGCTCTGCCGACATGCGTGCGGACCTGGCCGAGCTACGAGGGCCGCTCACCTCCGTCGCCGAAGAACTCGCGGCCCTGTGCGGCGTCGACCTCCTGGCTCCTTCTCCACCACGTGAGTGAAGTGCGAATCCAGCCAGGGTCTTCAACTGTTGCGGCTTTCGCTTAAACAGGCCGAGTATCGCTAATTATCAGATGTGTGGTTGATCGGCAGGGTTTCGGGCCAGGTTTCCTCCGATTGAATGCGTTTCCTGCTGATTCTGGCGGGCTGGTGGTGCGGGGTCCGTAGGTTGTCGGGCATGGAGCTTCTTCGGTTGTCGGTGGCCGCGCGTCGGGTGGGTGTGCA
>NZ_JBHXNW010000119.1:0-19938 GCF_042717365.1 Streptomyces sp. NPDC058534 | reverse complement strand
CGGTTGACGGCCCCCAGCCACTCCAGGTCGGCCGCGAGGTTCTGCGGGTCCGCCGTGCGCTCCTCACCGCCATGGGTGGTCATGTACGCCGGCAGGCCGCCCATACTGGCCTCGGCGTTGATGTACGGGCCGGGGCGGGCGATGACGTAAAGACCCTCCTCCTCCGCCATGGTGAGGAGCCGGTCGATGTCGCGGATGCCGGAGAAGTCGTAGGACCCGGGCTTGCTCGAGTGGTAGCCCCAGAAGAAGTACAGCGACACCGCGTTGAAGCCGGAGGCCTTCAACTTCTGCAGCACGTCCCGCCACTGGTCGGGGCTCGGCAGCCGCCAGTAGTGGAACTCACCGGACCATACGGTCAGCCGCTCGCCGTCGATCTTGAGGGACTTGTCGTCCCAGGTGATCCGGTGCGCCTGTCCGTCGTTGCCGGGGAACTTGATCGTCCCGGCGGCGGGGGCCGCTGCTGCCGGGGCCGATGGCCGCTCCTGTACGGCCGCGGCGCCACTCACCGGTACGAGGGCCATGAGCGCCAGCGCGAGGCCGGCCGCCGCCAACGGTCGTGCGACCGGTTTGGCACGCGGTGAGGAAATTCGCTCCCGAGCTCTGGAAGAGCTCGATGCGTGATTCATGGGCACCTCCGTTGACGTTCCGTCAAGGCACGTTCCATTCGGACGTTTCAGTTGCGGGGAGCCATGCCGCAAGTGGGCACATCACGGCTTCGACCCGAGCGTGATCGCGTTGGCCAGAGTAAAGGCGAGCCGCGAAGAGGTCTAGACCCCAGATGTCTTACGTCTTCTGGACGCGTGGCCCATCATCGTCAGTCGGCAAGGAAATCGTTGGTACGGACCTGACACGGAGGTCTCATGAACAGACGCACCCTTACTCTCGCTACCGCCGGCGCATGTTTCGCAATGGCAACCACTATGGCGTTCGGGAGCCTGCCGCCCGCCGCCGCCACCGCGACGGACGCCGTGACCCGCGCGGCGTCCGCACTGCCGCCGGTCTCACCGAACCCCCAGTCCCTCGCCCGCGCGGGTCGCGATGCCGTCGTGACCGGCCGAGTGCTCGTCGTGGCCGACGAGGGAACGGACGCCAGTGCCCGTGCCCGCCTCGTCCGGGAGTTGAGGGCGCACGGTGCCGACCGGGTGGACGTCGTCGACCCCGGAGGGGTTCCCAGGGCCGCGGCCGGACTGCTCACCGTGCGGATCGGCCCCGCCACACGCCCCGACATCGCGGCGGCACTCGGGGACACACAGGTGCCGGACCACGCCGAGGGCTATGCGCTGCGCGTCTCGGGATCCAAGCGGAATGCGCAGGTCGTCCTCGGAGGCAAGGACGCCGCCGGCCAGTTCTACGCGGTGCAGACCCTGCGCCAGCTGTTCGTCCGGGCCGGCGACGACGGCTGGAGGGTGGCGGGCGTACAGGTCAGTGACTTCCCCTCGATGCCGCTGCGGGGCACCATCGAGGGCTTCTACGGGCAGCCGTGGACGCACGCCGAACGTCTCGACCAGATGGACTTCTACGGAGACGTCAGGGCCAACACCTACATCTACGCGCCCAAGGACGACCCCTACCACCGGGGCAAGTGGCGCGAGCCCTACCCCACGGACAAGCTGGCGGAGCTGGGCGAACTGGTGAGGCGGGCCACGGCGAACCACGTGCGTTTCACCTTCGCCGTCTCCCCCGGCGAGTCGATCTGCTACTCCGATCCCGCCGACCGCAAGGCGCTCAAGGCCAAGCTCCAGGCACTGTACGACCTGGGGACCCGCGCCTTCTCCATCCCGCTCGACGACATCAGTTACACCCGCTGGAACTGCGAGAGCGACAAGACGGCGTTCGGCGAGCCCGGCCGTGGAGCGGCCGCCAAGGCACAGGTCGATCTGCTCAACGACGTGCAGCGCACCTTCATCGCCACCCACGAGGGTTCCCAGCCGTTGCAGATGGTGCCCACCGAGTACGGCGACCTCACCGACACGGCCTACAAGCAGACCCTGCGGGGCACCCTGGACCCGGCGGTCGAGGTGATGTGGACCGGCACGGCCGTCGTGCCGCCGAAGATCACCAAGGAAGAGGCCGACAAAGCGTCGGCGCTCTTCGGCCGCAAGGTCTTCGTCTGGGACAACTACCCGGTCAACGACTTCGGCAACACGAGCGGACGGCTGCTGCTCGCTCCCTACGACAAGCGTGAGGCCGGCCTGTCCGCGCACCTCTCCGGCATCGTGGCCAACCCCATGAACCAGCCGTACGCCAGCAAGGTCGCCGTCTTCGGCGTCGCGGACTTCACCTGGAACGACCGGGCGTACGACGCGAAGGCGAACTGGCACCGCGCCATGGCCTACCTCGCGGGCGGCGACCGCAAGGCCACCGACGCCCTGCTCGTCTTCGGCGACCTCGAACACATGGCCCCGACCTTCGGCGCCACGCCCTGGCAGCCCCAGGCACCCGAACTCGCCCGACGCGTGGAGCAGTTCTGGACAGCATGGGACGAGGGAAACCGCACCGAGGCCGTCAAGGCCCTGCGCGCCTACGCCAAGGCCGTCGAACGGGCCCCGGCCACCATCCGCGGCGGAGCCGTGGAGAAGGGTTTCACCGTGGACGCGGCCCCCTGGCTGGACGCCACCGAGCTGTGGGGCAAGGCCGCGGTGACGATGCTCGATGCGCTCGCGGCGCGACAGGCGGGGCACAAGGAGACGTCGGACCGGCTGCTGGCCGAATCGAACGACCTGCAACAGCGGGCCCGCGCCGTCCGAGTCGATCCCCCGCGCAACTCCTGGGGCAAGGTCCAGCCCAAGGTCGGTGATGGAGTGCTCGACGCCTTCCTCGTACAGGCCGACGTCCGGCTCCAGTTGTGGGACGCCGCGGGAGGCGGGGAGAACCTGGCCCTGAAGGGGACGGCGTCCGCGTCCAGCGTGGAACAGAACCTCGACCGGCTGGCCCCGCGGTACGTCAACGACGGACTGACGGGCACCCGCTGGGCCTCCGGGTACTCCGACAACGAGTGGGTGCAGGTCAGGCTCGCCGCGCCGGCGAGGGTCGCCGCGGTGACCCTCGCGTGGGAGAACGCCTGCGCGACGGAGTACACCGTCCAGACCTCCCAGGACGGTGTGAACTGGAAGACGGTGTCCACACAGCGCCCGGACAGCTGCGGCAATGACGTCGTCCGGTTCACCGCCGGCGAGGCGGTGCAATACGTCCGTGTGCAGGGCGTCAAGAGGAAGACGACCTGGGGCTACTCGATCCACGAGATGGGCGTCTACGGAGTCCCCGTGTCCTGAGACGGCCCGTCCGAGTCGCGTCGCAGCAAGCTCTACTGGGGCGGTCCCTCCGGGGCCGCCTCACCTGCCGTTGTTGGCAGGGTCGCGGCGCAATGATCGGATGTCTTACGGTCACGGCCCGTCGCTTCCCACTCATTGACGGCCCACTCACACTCTCTTACTCTGACGCCGCAACAGACATCCGATGTAACTGCCCCGGAAAGAACGACATCTACTGCGGGCAGCCCGCGAGCAACGAGGAGGTTTCTGTGAGGATCCGCCGACATCTTGCCCGCTTGATGTCCCCCTGGAGACGGGCCCCACGTCTCGCCGCCACCGCCGTGATGACTGGCCTGCTGGCCCCGATGCTGGCAGTCACCCCCGTCAGCGCCGCCGGAGTCGACGCCGCCGACATCGGCTTCGGCGGCTCCTTTTCCTCCGGCAACAACTACACCGCCGCCACCGGCGAAACGATGCAGGGCACCCTCAGACGCCTCGCGGGTACCGAGAGACTCGACGTCGAGAAGGGCCTTGTACTCACCGGCGGGACCACCGGCGCCGTGTTCTCGTCCCGGTCGGAGAATCTCGTGGGCGGGACCACCCTGAGCAAGTCGTTCGTCACCGAGACCGTTTTCACTCCGGACGCAGGCCAGGGTTCACTCGCGACGGTCCTCTCGGTGGGCGGCAACCTGTGGGCCCGCTACCAGGACGGCAGGCTTCGTTACGGGTACTCGTCGCGCACAGGCGGCGGCTGGCAGGAACACTCCCAGTCCGTCCCCGCGCCCGAGGGCGGCACGTCCCATGCACTGTCGCTGGCCTACGAGGTACAGGGCGGCTCGTCCTCCCTGCGAGCGTTCCTCGACGGGGCCGAACTTCCGAAGGTCACGGCCGACGGCAGTCTTGCGGCCGGCATCGCGGGCGCGGACGTCCTGGGCATCGGGAACGAGGTCCACGCGGGCGCCCGCGGGCGCGGCATCGCCGGCTCGGTGAGCAAGGCGCGGCTTTCCGTGCTCACCGGCGAGTTCAACCCGCGGGATGATGTGAAGTACCAACGTGCCAAGGCATCCGGCACAGCCCTGCTCATGTCCTTCCAGGCCCCGGTCACCGACGGCGCCTACACCCCCGAGCTGGGCGAGACGGTCGTCGGCCGGGTGAGCACGGACGGCCTGACGCAGCGTCGGCCCGGCAGCGCCCGGGCCCCCGGAGCCGGCTCGTCCCTTACGTGGAGTTCGCAGCAGCTGCCCACTCCGCACCTGGCGGGCCGGCTGCGCGCGGAGGTCGTGGTCGACCCGGGCGTGCTCCGCCATCCAGGCACGCTCATCGACCTCGGCGGCGCGGTGACCCTGGATGTCGGCGGCAAGCGGCAGGTGACGTTGCGAGCCGGCGACGCGGTCGAGAAGACCCTGACCCTCCCGGCACCTCAGTCCAAGGACGGCGTCGACTACTGGCACCTCGGCCTGGCCACGGACCTCGACGACAAGGGAAGCGGCACCGTGCAGGTGCTCGCCGCGGGCAACCCGCTCGGCCCCGGGGTCGCCGTCACATCGGTGACCACCACCCGCTCGGACGTCCGGTACTTCGACGGATTGCGAGGCACGCTGTACGGCGCGTCGTTGGAGCTGGACGGGGCGGATTCGGAGGCATCACTGACGGCCGTCCCCTGCATGGCGCGCCGACTGGCCCCCGCCCATGCGATCGCCGTGACCTCCGGGGAATGCCTGAGCTCGCTGCGAGCAAAAGCTTCCGCGATCCGGCCCACGCAGCGGCAGGTGGACTGGCAGCGCGCCCAGCAGACGGCGTTCCTGCATTTCGGCGTCAACACGTTCACCGGCCAGGAGTGGGGTTACGGCAACGAGGACCCCGACGTGTTCAATCCCACGAAGCTGGACACCGACCAGTGGGCCAGGACGTTGAAGGACAACGGCTTCACCATCGCGGTCCTCACCGTCAAGCACCATGACGGCTTCGTGCTCTACCCCTCGCGCTACACCGACCACGACGTGGCGTCGAGCGCCTGGCTCGGCGGCCGGGGCGACGTGCTGCGCATGTTCGCGGACTCCATGCGCAAGCACGGCATCGGCGTCGGCGTCTACCTGTCACCGGCCGACGAGAACCAGGAGCGCAAGGGCGTCTTCGGCAACGGCAGCCCGAAAGTGGAGCGCACCATTCCCACGCTCCTCAAGGACGACGACCGGGCCGGCAAGAACCCGCCCGCGTTCTCCTACAAGGCCACCGAGTACGGCAGCTACTTCCTCAACCAGCTCTACGAGGTGCTGACCGAATACGGTCCGATCAGCGAGGTGTGGTTCGACGGAGCCCAGGGCCGGACGAGCAAGCCGGAAAGCTACGACTTCAGGGCGTACTACGACCTCGTCCGCAAACTGGCACCGCAGGCGGTCATCGCGGTCAGCGGGCCCGATGTCCGGTGGGTCGGCAACGAGAGCGGACTCGCCCGGCCCGACGAGTGGAGCGTGGTCCCCGTCAGGGACAGTGAGAGGGGAGAGCCCGGGACGTACCCCAACAGCAGGGAGCCCGACCTCGGCTCCGACGCTGCGCTGGTGCGAGCCGCGGCCGAAGCGAAGGAGACCCGGCTGACGTGGTACCCGGCAGAAGTGGATGTGTCGATCCACGCGGGCTGGTTCTGGCACGACGAACAGCAGCCGAAGTCGGTCGACCAACTGAACAAGATCTACTACGAGTCCGCGGGGCGGAACTCGGTTCTGCTGCTCAACATCCCGCCCAACAAGGAGGGTCTGATCGACCAGCGTGATGTGTCCCGGCTGTCGCAGTGGCGCACCAAGCTGTGGCACGACATGCCGCGCGACCTTGCCCTCGACGCGCCCGCCTTCGGCGACGGCGAGGAGATGACGCTGCTCACCGACGGATACGACGACACGAGCTGGCGCATGCGTTCTCCCAGGCAGCACGCCTCGGTCGTCCTGGACGAGCCGCAGCGGGTGGACCGGATCGCGCTCGGCGAGGACATCGGGCGCGGAGGCATGCAGGCCCAATCCGTCACGGTCGAAGCCAAGGTCGGCGACGCATGGCAGCCCGTGCTCCGAGGCGGAACGGTGGGCTATCAGCGCATCTTCCCGCTCGATCAGCCGGTCACGGCCAAGGAGTTCCGCGTGTCCTTCCCCAAGTCCCGCGGCGTCGTCCACCTGGCCCGTATCTCCCTCTACGGTTCGGTGCCGACGGAGCAGCCGGTCGACATGACCGGTGAGCTCGGCGGCCAGCGCCGCCGCTGACCGCACCTCCCGACGGCGGCGCTGCCGGGCAGTGATGCCGGGCAGCGCCGCCCTCGCGCGTGATCCGGGTGACCTGGCATGGGGCGCGTAGCGTCGTGCGCAGCGATATGCGCCCCGCGCGGCAGCTCAGCCGAGGTCGATGCGCTCGCCGGAGCGCGCAGGTGTACGAGGCGTTCGCGGGGCCAGGCCGCGGTAGCGGCAGTTGCGGCTGTCGGTCGTCGGGTCGAAGTCCTCCAGGTTCCCGCTCGGCACGACCGTGGTGGTCGCGTCCGAGAGGTTGGTGACGGTGTAGGTGAAGGCCGGCTTGTCGCCGACCTGGTAGCCGTCCGCCTGCGGGTTCGTGAGCGTGCCGCCGGTGACGAGGATGCGGCCCGGCGTGAGCTCCGCTTCGGTCTTCGGCACCTCGACGGTGAGGGTGGCCTTCACCGTCTTGGAGGCGCCGGGCCGGAGCTCGTCCGGCGGAGTCAGTTCGTACGACCAACCGGCCGGACGGGCCGGTCACGGTGGACGGCGCCACCGTGACCTCGCCTCAGTCCGCGCGGCGCCCCGACGAGAACCGCACGAACCGCGCCCAGCTCGCCCGGCCGATCGCGAAGTCCGGACGGGTGACGTCCTTGGAGTCCCTTACGCGGACGGCCTGTTCGGCGAACGCGATCTCCACACAGCTGTCGCCCTGGGTGCCGCTGTAGCTGGACTTGAACCAGGCGAGTTCCGACGTACCGCTGCCGCTGCTCATAGCTCTCCTCGCAGTCGCTCCAGCAGGTCCCTGGATTCTCTGGGGTTCAGGGCCTGCGAGCGCAGTGTGTCATAGCGTCGGCAGAGCAGGCTCACCTCTTTCGCGTCGGAGATCAACCGTCCGTTCTGCTGCCCCTCGGAGTAGCCGAGCCGCCGTCCCTCCAAGGTCTCCACCAACTGAACGGGCCCGTCCAGGCACCCATGGAACTCCAGCTCCAGCGGCACCACTTGCAGCGTCACATTGCGCGGCGCCGTGAGTTCGAGCACGTGGTCCAGCATGGTCGCCTGCACCCGCGCGCCGCCCAGCCCGCGCCGGAGGACGGACTCCTCGACGATGAAGCCGAAGGGCACGGTCGGCCGCTCCCGCATTATGGTCTGCCGCTCCATTCGGGCGGTGACCCGCTCTTCCGCCTGCTCGTCGGTCAGCAACGGGATGCTGTTGTCGAACACCGCCCGCGCGTACGCCTCCGACTGCAACAGCCCCGGCACCAGCCTGCACTCGTACGTACTCAGGCTCACCGCCTCCCGCTCCAGCCGTGCCCACCGCCGGAACCACGCCGCGAATCCCGCCTCACCCCGCGTCAGATGCCGCGCGGCCCTGCGCAGCGCTCCGGTGTTGCCCAGAGCCTCCTCGGCCCGCTCCACGAACGCCTGGTCCGGCATCCGGCGCCCCAGCTCCACCGACTCCACGGTGTGTTTGGAGTACCGGACCCGGGTGCCGAGGTCGACCCGGCTGAGACCCGCGTGCTCGCGCAGTGCCTGGACCACGGCGCCGAACGTCCGCAGACTGTCCGACGGATGGGGCTCCCGCTCCCACTCCCCCGCCGGAACCGCCCGCGCACCGGCGCTCTCCACCGCCTTCCCTACCGATCCGGCCGCCCCTTCAGGTCCGGCCTCCCCCTCGACTTCGACCATGTCCATCCGCCGCCCCTTTCTCCAGCCCTGTCGGCACCAGCACGATCACCGCCCAGCGTGACGGCCGGACCTGTGTACCGTCCACTCTTCGTGCCCGTACGCTGACTCCGCGTACGGAGCGCCGCCCTCGCGGCAGGCCGTAGCCGCACGCCACGCTGACCCCATGAACCAACCCGCTCCCCAACTCACCGCACCCCACCTCACCTTCACGCAGCTGCTCTCCCGCTCCACAGGGCCTGGTGGAGCATGCCGAGACGGTCGTCGCGGAACTGGCGGCGAACGCCGTGCTCCACGGCCACCTGCCGGGCCGCGACTTCCGCCTGACCCTCGTGTTCGACGCCCCGCGCGGCCGCCTCCGCATCGACGTCACCGACGCGCGCGGGGACAAGTGGCCGCCGGCCTCTCCCGCACACGCGGTGCGCAACGCGCCGCTGGGCACGGGAGGTCGCGGCCTCACGCTCGTCGAGGCGCTCGCCGACTGCTGGGAGACGCTCCCCCAGCCACCGGGCGGCAAGACCGTGCGGGCCGAGTTGGCGGATCCGTCCGCAACACCTTGACGAGTGGTCTACACCTCAATAGGTTTCCTCCCGCGTTTACATACGACGTCTGATGTCAGGTATCGCGGCCCGCCTCGGGCACAACTCGGGCACGGCCCGCGTGCACGTCTCGCGCCGCGACGCCTGCAAAGGGAGTGATCGCACTGATGCCACGCCGATCCACCGCACTGCTCACCACGGCCCTGCTGGCGGCCGGGCTGACCACCGTCCCCGCGCACGCCGCCGACCACGGCGGTCACAGCGGCCACGGCAGCCGTCTGGTGCAGCAGGATCTCGCTGAACGGGGCAAGGGCGGGTTCCCCCAGTACCGCATACCCGCCCTCACCACGACCGTCGACGGCACGCTCATCGCCGCCTACGACGGACGGCCGGGCATGGCCGACGTGCCCAGCAACATCGCGATCGTGATCCGACGGAGCACGGACGGCGGCCGCACCTGGCAGCCGCAGCAGACGGTCCGTCAGGACGCCGCCCCCAAGGGCTACGGGGACCCGAGCCTGCTCGTGGACCGGCAGACCGGCCGGATCTTCCTCTTCTACGCGGCCTCGGTGAACCAGGGCTTCGCCGGTTCGGGGCCGGGCACCGACCACGACGACCCCAACGTGCTCCAGACGGACTACAGCTACTCCGACGACGACGGCCGCACCTGGAAGCACCGCCGGATCACCTCGCAGATCAAGACCCCGGGCTGGGGCGGCATGTTCGCCTCCTCCGGCGAGGGCATCCAACTGCGGCACGGCGCGTACGCCGGGCGGCTGATCCAGCAGTACGTGGTCCGCCACAATGGCGGCAACTACGCGGCAAGCGCCTACAGCGACGACCACGGCGAGACCTGGCGCATGGGCGAGCTCGTCGGACCCGGCGCCGACGAGAACAAGACGGTCGAGCTCTCCGACGGCACGGTCATGCTCAACTCCCGTTCGGCGCCCTACCGCAGGGTCGCTCTCTCCCACGACGGCGGGGTCACCTACGGAGAGTTCCGCCAGGACACCCACCTCACCGACCCGGGCAACAACGGCGCCATCACGCGCTACGCGCCCGACGCGCCCGCCTCCGACCCCCGGTCGAAGATGCTGCTCTTCAGCAACACCGAGGACAACGGCATCCGGCGCAACCTCACCGTGAAGATGTCCTGCGACGACGGCAGGACATGGCCGGTCAGACGCGTCCTGGAACCCGGCGCCGCCGGATACTCCACCCTCACGCCGCTCTCCCGCGGCCGTGTCGGCATGCTCTACGAACGGGCTGGATACCGCACCATCACCTACGCGGGCTTCGACCGCGGCTGGCTCGGCGGTGTCTGCGCCCCCGTCACGGTCCGGGTCCCGGACCGGCTGGCCGCCGGCGACAGCGCCGACCTGACCGTCTCCGTCACCAACCAGACGCGGCGGACCACCGCGCGAGGCACCCTGGACCTCGACCTCCCGGCGGGCTGGACCACCGACGGCAGGGCCGCCGTGCCGCGCATCGCCCCCGGTGGCAGTGCCGAGGTGACGGTACGCGTGACGGCGCCCGTCACCGCGACCGGCCGCGTCCCGGTGACGGCCGTCTACCGCACGGCGGGCGACCGGTCCTACGGCACGGCGTCGCTCGACGTCACGGCCGACCCGTCGGCCCCCGCCCGGCCCTCGCTGACCGCGCTGCCGGTACTCGACCACTACGACGCGGCCGGCGATCCTGGCGTCACCGGTGACGTGATGACGTACTGGACCCGGGTGACGAACACCGGGAACACCACGCTCACCGACGTCACGGTCACCGGCAACATGGGCAATCTGCCCACCTGCCACTACTCCAGTCTGGCCGCCGGGCAGTCCTACGTCTGCCGCACTGCCAAGGTCACGGTCACCGAAGCCGACGTCGCGCGGGGTTCCTTCGTCCCCGAACTCACCGTGACCGGTCTCGCCCCCGACGGCGTCCGGACCACCTCCACGGTCACCGGCGACCGCGTGGACCTGCGATGAGGGGCCGGGCGCGCACCGTGCGGCGGCCGCGCCGTACGCCGTTCGCCGTGGCCGCGCTCGCCGTCGGGGCCCTGCTCCTGCCGCTCGTGGCACCGTCCCCGGCCACGGCGGCCGCCCCACGGCCGAAGGCGGCCAACCCCGCTCCCGCCGTGGTCCCCAGCCTCCAGGAGTGGCGGGGCGGCCGGGGCGACTGGCGGCTGACCCGGCACAGCCGCGTCGTCGTCCCCCGCGCACAGGCCGACGAACTCACCTCCACCGCAGAGACGTTCGCCACCGACCTGTCCGCCCTGTCGGGCCGTACCGTCCCGGTGGCCGAAGGCGTCGCGCGTCGCGGCGACGTGCTCCTCACCACGCGCACGACGGACCGGGCACTCGGCCCGGAGGGCTACCGTCTGACGTCCGCGTCCGCCCTGACCATCGAGGCCCCCACAGCGACCGGCGTCTTCTACGGCTCGCAGACCGTGCAGCAGATCCTCAAGGCCGACGCCGACCGTTCCCGTGTCCCCCGGGGCACGGCCCGCGACTGGCCGCGGATGGGGCAGCGCGCCCAGATGCTCGACGTGGGACGCAAGTTCTTCCCGGTGAGCTACCTCAAGTCGCAGATACGGCTGATGGCGTGGCAGAAACTCAACACCTTCCACCTGCACCTGACCGACTGGCGGGGCTTCCGCATCCAGACGGAGAAGTTCCCGGGTCTCGCCGCCGAGGAGTCGTACTCGGCGGCCGACCTGCGCGAACTGCAGGACTACGCGCGCCGTTACCACGTGGAGATCATCCCGGAGGTCGACCTGCCGGGACACGCCACTCCGATCACCGCCTACGACCCCTCGCTGCGGTTCTCCTGCGAGTCGATGGACAAGGCGCAGTGGCCGGGCGGTGAACAGGGCGGCTGGACCCTGGACATTACCAAGGAGCACACGCGCGACTTCGTCCGCGAGCTGCTCGACGAGATCATCCCCATGTTCGACAGCGAGTACTTCCACGTCGGCGGCGACGAGATCGGCTACGACCCCGCCAAGTACGCCTGCCCCGAACTGGTCGCCTACCAGAAGGAACGTGGCTTCGCCTACCCGGGCGACGTGTTCGTGGACTTCCTCAACACCCTCAATCGCCAGGTCCGCGGCCACGGAAAGACGACCGAGGCGTGGGAATGGTGGAACGTCTACGGGCAGAAGAGCAGCATCGCGCCCAACAAGAACATCGTGTTCGACACCTGGGTCAGCGACGACCCCTCCGCCCTCGCCGAGCAGGGCTACCGCGTCGTGGCGACACCGGAGCAACGCCTGTACGTGTCCCCCGGCTTCGGCCGCAAGATCGGCGACTACGGCTATGTCGACGTACGCGCCCTGTACGAGGACTACGCGTTCCCGGCGCCGGACAACGTCACCGGCTACAAGGTCGCCCGCTGGTCGGACAAGGCGGAGGAGCAGAGTCCCGAGTGGTTCGACTTCTTCGCCCGGCGCCCGCTCCAGATCCTCGCGGAACGCACCTGGGGCGGCCCGCGTTCCGCGACGGTGTGGGAGTTCTTCGCGCGCGCCGACGCCATCGGCGGCCCGGCGCCGGGTGAGCCCACCGCCCTGCCCAAGTCCGCCATGCGGGTGACGTCCGTGGACAGCGAGGAGACCGAGCAGGAGTCGGGCGCCGCGACGCGAGTACTCGACGACAACCCGTACACCCACTGGCACACCGCCTACTCCCCCGCCCCCGACGCCCCGCCGCACGAGATCACCGTCGACACCGGCGCCCGACACCGCCTCGCCGGATTCCGCTATCTCCCGAGGCAGGACGGCGGCTCCAACGGACGGGTGGGCGACTACGAGTTCAGCGTGAGCGACGACGGTCGGACCTGGCGCACGGTGGCCCGCGGCACCTTCGCCGACGACCAGACGGAGAAGCAGGTGACCTTCGCGCCGACGACCGCCCGGCACGTGCGCTTCCGCGCCCTGTCCGCGACGAACGGCGGTCCGTTCACCAGCATGGCCGAACTCACCGTGCTCCAGACGCCGGCCGGGCGCGGAGGGCTCGCCGCACCGTAGGCGCCACCGCCTGCGCCGTCCCGGCGCCCCACGCGTTGCACCGGCCTCCACCGGCCGGTGCCACGCCTCGTACCGGTCCACTGGGTCCACTGGGCCCAGTGGACCCACGAAGAGAGGAAACCCGTTGCGCAGACGATCAGTTCTGGTCGCGACAGGCGCGCTGCTGTCGTCCACCGCGGCCATGGGCCGCGCCGCCGCCACCCCGCGCAGTGCCACACCCGTACTCGATCACCGCACCGAGACCGCGTACGACGGGAAGACGTTCACCGATCTGTCGGCCCAGGCGGGTTCCGTGCGGAGCCTGGACTCCGGAACCGTCCTGGTGACCTTCAGGACCACGAGCCGCACGCAGGCGATGACGCTGCTCAGCGCGTCCGACCCGACCCACACCGCCACCAACATCACGTTGTGCGTCAGCGCGGGCGCGCTGCAGTTCTCCGCCCGGGACAAGGGCGTCCTCCTGCGGAACCATCTGACCCGCACGATGTACGACGACGGCCGGTGGCACACCGCGGCCGTCACCGTCTCCGGAGGCAGGACGACCTTCTACGCCGACGGCCGCCCCGTCCACTCCGTGACCGCAGGCGCCTTCTTCTCCCAGGTGTCCGGTCTGACCTCGCTGAACGTCGCCCGGAACGTCGACAGCGACCATCCGGGAGGCGAGTGGTTCTTCACCGGCGGCATCCGACGCGTGGCCGTGTACGACCGGGCCCTGACCGAGCGGCAGGTGGCCGAACAGAGCGTGCGGGTCGACCTCGCGGACTCCGGGAGGATCTCGGCGATCCTCAACTCCGACACCCCCGCCACCTGGGTCGTCACCGGCGACAGCATCACCCACGGCGCGCTGTGGACCAACGGGTGGCGCAGCTACGTCGAACACTTCCAGGAGCGCGTCCGCTGGGAGCTGGGCAAACCCAAGAACAGCGACTTCGTGCTCGACACCGGGGTCAGCGGCAGCACCACGAACGACCTGGCCGCCAGGTTCACGGAGCGCGTCGCCGCCTTCTCGCCCCGTGTCGTCTCCGTGATGCTGGGCACGAACGACGTGGCGACCGCGGGGATCGGCGTGGCCGTCTACCGGGCCAACCTCGTCGAACTGGTCGCCGCGATCCGCGCGCTGCCCGGCCCGGCGGTCCCCCTGCTGCAGACGCCCAACCCGGTCGACACCGGTACCTGGCCGAGCCGTTCGGCGCTCGTCGACTACGTCCGGGCCATGCGTGACGTCGCGCGGGAGCAGGACGTCGTCCTCGTCGACCACTTCGCCCGGTGGACGGCCGACTACGGCACCACCCCACCGGCCGGCCTGCTGGGGGACGGCCTGCACCCCAATGAACGGGGCCACCTGGTGATGGCGCACACCTTGATCCGGGCGCTGCGGGTCTTCGACCCGGCCAGCCGGGTCTGTTCCCTGCGCATCTGACGGCCGCACGGTGCGGAAACCGGGCCCTCCCTCGTCAGGAGGTTGGGGCCGGCAGGCGAAGGCGGCCGTCGTGGACCTCGGCGACCTGGTCGACGGCGGTGAGGTGGGTGCGGTCGTGGGTGACGAGGACGGTGGCGGTGGCCCGCTGGTGGGTGAGGCGGGTGATCAGGTCGATGACGCCGGCGCCGCGTTCGTGGTCGAGGGCGCTGGTGGGTTCGTCGACCAGGAGGACGGTGGGGTCGTTCATCAGGGCACGCGCGATGTTGACCCGCTGGCGCTGGCCGCCGGAGAGCTGGTGGGGGCGTCGGCCCGCCTGGCCGGCCAGGCCGACCGCGTCGAGGAGTTCCATCGCCCGGCCCCGGGCGGTGCGCGGCTTGCGTCCGTCGATTTGTGCCATGACCTGGAGCTGCTCGGCGGCGGTGAGGGAAGGCAGCAGGTTGGGCTGCTGGAAGACGATGCCGATTTTCTGGCGGCGCAGATCGGTGAGCTCCGCGCGGGTCAGGCCGATGGTGGCGGTGCCGTCGAGGGTGACGGTCCCGGCGTCGGGGGTGATGAGGGTGGCGGCGACCGCGAGGAGGCTGGACTTGCCGGAGCCGGAGGGGCCGACCACGGCGGTGAGGGTGCCCGTGGGAACGTCGAGGGTGACATGGTCCAGGGCGGTCAGGCGGGAGTCGCCGTCGGGGTAGGTGAGGGTGATGTCGGTCAGGTTGAGGCTCATCGGGCGCTCCCCAGGGCGGTCAGCGGGTCGACGGAGGTGATCCGGCGGATGGACAGGGCGGCTCCGAGGGCGCCGAGGAGAATCATCACGGCGGCCGGGAGGAGGACGGTGGCGGGCGTGAGGAGGAAGGGCACGGCCGAGCCCGCGACGAGTGCTCCCAGGGCGGCGGCGATGCCGGTGCCGATCAGGGTGCCGCCGGCCAGCAGGACCACGGCCTGGCCGAGGGCGTCCTTGAGCAGGTTCGCGGTGGAGGCGCCGAGAGCCTTGAGGACGGCGACGTCACCGCTGCGCTGGATGGTCCACACGGTGAAGAAGGCGCCGATGACGAGGGCGGAGATGGCGAACAGGAAGCCGCGCATCAGCTGCAGGGAGCCGTTCTCGGAGGTGTAGGAGCCGATCGCGGACAGCGAGTCGTCCTTGGAGACCGTTCTGGTGCCCGCGGCTTCGTCGACGGCGGCCACGTCGGCCCCGGAGGTGGTGTTCAGGGCGATGACGGTGGCGGTGGGCCCGTCGTCCTTCCCGGTGGGAGGTGCGGCCTTCCGCCAGGCGTCGAGACTGGTCCAGACGACGGGGGTGTGGCTGAAGAAGGCGTCCCCGCTGACCGCCTCGGCGGTCAGCCGCTGCCCGTCCAGGGTGAAGGTGTCGCCCGCACCGATGCCGAGTTCGTCGGCGGCGGCGGTGGACAGGACCGCGGCGTGGCCGTCGAGCGCGTCGCTGTCGGGCGCCAGGTGCGAGCCGGGCCGGACGCCGAACGCGGACACACCGGTGCTCGTGTCGCCCGCGGTGGCCTTGGTGGTGGTGATGCCGAGCGGTTCGGCGCCCTCGACGCCGGGGGCATCGGCCCACTTCTGCCACTGGTCCTCGGTGACGGTGGAGTTGGAGTACGACAGGTCCTGCCCGCTGCCGGGCGCACCGAAGGCGATCCTGTCCGCGGGCAGGCCGGTGATCGCGGAGATGTTCTGCTGTCCCAGACCGGCGGTCAGCCCGGACAGCAGCCCGACCAGCAGCGTGATCAGCACGATGACGGTCCCCATCAGGGCGAAGCGCCCCTTGGCGAATTTCAGGTCTCTCCAGGCGACGAACACGGCTGCGGACTGCCCTTCAGGTGGTGGAAGCGGTACTGCTCCACCCTCGCCGCCGCACCCCCGCGGGGGCATCCGGCCCGGGACAGCACTTGCCGCGCCGAAAGGCGGCACGCGGCTTGTAACTTTCGATGGAGGCCGCGCCGGCGGGTTGTCCCTAGGCTGGGGAAGCACTGTGACCACCCGCGCCTCCGCTCTCGCCCTCACCCCCACCACCCGGGCCCTGGCCTGGTGTCTGCACCTGCTGGTCGTCGGCCTGCTCGCCCTGACCGCCGCCCGGGCCGTGGTCGGCGGCGCGCCGCACGACGGGTGGGTCGTCGCGGCGGCCGCGGCGTGCGGCCTGGTCTACGCGGCCGGGCCGCTCCTGCCCCGCGTCAGCCGCTCACGGCGGGCCGCCGCGCTGTGGCTGACCGCCGTGGGCGCGGTCTGGCTGGTGCTGCTGGCTCTGTCCGCCGACGGGGTGTGGGTGGCGTTCCCGCTGTACTTCCTCCAGCTCCACCTGCTGTCGCGGCGCGCCGGGCCGGCCGCCGTCGCGGCCACGGCGGTGGCGGCCGTCGCCGGCTACACCGCGCACCAGGACTCCTTCGGCGCGGCCATGGCGATCGGACCGGTCCTCGGTGCCGCCGTGGCGGTCGCCGTGGTGTGGGGCTACCAGGCCCTGTACCGCGAGAGCGAGCAGCGCAGCCGACTGATCGAGGAGCTCACCGCCACCCGCGCGGACCTGGCCACCGCGCAGCACGCCGCCGGTGTGCTGGCCGAACGCGAGCGGCTGGCCCGCGAGATCCACGACACGCTCGCCCAGGGCCTGTCCAGCATCCAGTTGCTGCTGCGCGCCGCGGAACGCGCCCTGCCCGCCGGCCCCGACAACGCCGCCCGCCACGTCGAGGCGGCCCGCCAGGCAGCCGCCGACGACCTCGCCGAGGCCCGCCGCCCTCGCCCCGCCCACCCTGGAGGGCACCACCCCGGCCGGCGCCCTGGAGCGTCTGTGCGCCACCACCAGCACCCGCCACCGGGTCACCGCCCGTTTCCACTCGCCGGCGACCCCGCGCCGCTGCCGACCGCGCACGAGGTCGCACTGCTGCGCATCACCCAGTCCGCGCTCGCCAACACCGTCCGTCACGCCCACGCGGGCACCGTCGAGGTCACCCTCAGTCACCTCGGCGACCACGTCGGCGTGGACGTCGTCGACGACGGACACGGATTCGACCCGGCGCTGCTCCCCGCCGCCGACCCCGAGTCCGGCGGGTTCGGGCTGGCCGCCATGCGCGCCCGTCCGCGCCCTTGCCGTCGAATCCGCCCCCGGCCGGGGTACCGCCGTGAGCGCCCGGCTGCTCCTCGACCAGACCGCCCCCGACCCCACTGCCGAGGCCTGCCCGTGACCGAAACCCCCGTCCGACTGGTCCTGGCCGACGACCACCCCGTGGTGCGAGCGGGGCTGCGCGCCGTACTGGAGACCGAAGCCGGCTTCGTCGTGGTGGCCGAGGCCGCCACCGCCGAGGACGCCGTCGCCCGTGCGGCTCGGGGAGACGTCGACGTCGTTCTCATGGACCTCCAGTTCGGCAAGGGCATGAACGGCGCCGAGGCCACCGCCGCCATCACCGCCCGCCCGGACGCGCCCCGCGTGCTGATCGTCACGACCTTCGACACCGACGCCGACACCCTGCCCGCGATCGAGGCCGGTGCCACCGGCTACCTTCTCAAGGACGCGCCGCCCGAGGACCTGGCGGCGGCCGTGCGCACCGCCGCCGCGGGCCGCACCACTCTGGCGCCCACCGTCGCGGACCGGTTGATGAACCGGCTGCGTACCCCCTGCACCACCCTGACCCGGCGCGAGACCGAAGTCCTCTCCCTGGTCGCCGACGGCCTGTCCAACCAGGCGATCGGCGAACGGCTGCACTTGACCGAGGGCACCGTCAAGTCCCACCTGGCCCGCGTCTTCGCCAAGCTCGACGTCGACTCGCGCACCGCGGCCATCGCCACCGCCGGCCGGCTCGGCCTCATCCGCCGCTGAGACAGCCGGGCGATCCGGCCCCGCGCCCGACGCGGACGGTTGCGGGTCCGGTGCACCATCACCGGGTGTGGTCGAGGGTGGGGCGAGGAGCCGCCTGGGCACCCGGACCGCCGGTCGGCCGTACGGGCGGGATCCGGCACGCGCGACGAGCAACTCGGGAACCGGGCAGCAGAGTCGAGGAGCACGGCCAAGCGGCGCCGAAGGGCGGCGCCTGCGCCGAGGCGGCCGGTGCCACCGGCATCGTGTCCGCCCGGGACTCGAAGACCGCCGTAGTCGCGACGGTGCGGTGACGGACGGCTCCCCGTTCCGGCCGCGCTCGGCAGCTCGCGCGCTGTGCTCACGGGCCGCGTCGGTCGGGAGCGTCGGCCCGTCCGGTGCTGGTGCGAACGATCAGCTCGGGTTCGACGGAGGCGGGTTCCGGCGCCGCGTCCGGATCCGCGATGTGCCGCAGCAGGTGGGCGACCGCGAGGGCACCCATCTCGGTGAACGGCTGGGCGACCGTGGTCAGCGAGGGCGAGCAGTACTCGGCCAGCGCGATGTCGTCCACACCGACGACGGAGATGTCCTGGGGCACCCTGCGGCCGAGTTCGTGCAGGGCACGGATCACCCCGAAGGCCATCTCGTCGCTGGCCACGAACACCGCGGTGACGTCGGGGATCTTGCCGAGGAGCAGCCCGTTGCGGTACCCGGAGGCGGGTGTCCAGTCTCCTTCCAGCACCGGCGGCACGGACAGTCCCGCCTCCTCCAGGGTGTCGCGCCAACCGGCGCTGCGGCTGGCGGCGTCGAGCCACTCCTGGGGGCCGGACACGTGCCAGACGGTCTCGTGGCCGAGATCGATCAGGTGCCGGGTCGCCAGGCGGGCCGCCAGGGTCTGGTCGACGGCGACGACCTCGGTGGCCGGTGTCCTCGACCCGTCGACGGTGACGGTCGGCACCGAGCGGGTGAGCCGCTCGATCCGCGGGCTCACGTGCACCAGCGGCACCGAGAGAATGACCCCCTCGACGTCCTGCTCCGCCAGCCGGGACAGTGCGCCCTCGACCGCCGCGGTGTCCAGGGACGCCGTGGCTGCGGTACTGACCGCGTACCCGGCCTCGCGCGCCGCGGCCTCGATGCTGAAGAGCAGGTTCGCGCGGGAGTAGAAGGTGGTCCGCAGCGTCACGACGCCGATCGTCCGGCTGCGCCCCGACGACAGCATCCGTGCCGCGTTGTTCTTGCGGTAGCCCAGCTCCTCGACCGCGGCGAGCACCTTGGCGCGGGTCGCCTGCTGGACGTTGGGGTGACCGGCCAGGGTACGGGACACCGTCTGGGCGGAGACCCCGGCGAGCCGGGCCACGTCGGTCATCCCGGGCTGCCGCGCGACACCGTCGTCGACCGTCCGGCTGCTCACGGGCGTCCTGCCGGCTCCCGGTGTTTCCGATGACATCGCTCGCCTCTCCAGAGAGTCCACGGCCGGTGCCGCTGGGTCGCAGGTGATGGTCCTGCCCAGCAGTCTAGCCGCGCAAGGCCTATTGGCATCGATAACAACCTCTGCCATAGTTCCCGCCAGCACATGACCTCGGCCGCATCGGTCACATCCGAACCGCCACAGCCGAGATCCAGGAGGCGGATGAGCAGCACCATGGCAGCGATAACAATCGTCGCCACCACACAGCACGGCCCGCTACCGCCGGTTCCCCACCGTTTCCCCCCGTTGCCCGATTCGAGGAGGAAGTACCCAGTGGACATCCCGACATCCGCCGCACCGCGCCCACCCGGCCGCAGACGAGTGCCGCGTCCGGGCGCCGTCGCGGCGGCGCTCGGCCTCACCGCCGGCCTGCTGTCGGCCGCCGCCGTGCCCGCGGGTGCTGCCTCGTCCCGAGCCGTCTCCGCCGCGGAGTCGGCGGGGACGCCGGTGGAGCTGAGCCGGGGCGGGCTGACCGTCACCGTGGCGAAGGAGTTTCCCCAGGTCATCTCCTACCGCCTGGGCGAGCGCCGCCTCGACGGTCAGGCGTCCGCCCTGGA
>NZ_JBHXNW010000118.1:0-20042 GCF_042717365.1 Streptomyces sp. NPDC058534 | reverse complement strand
GCGCCCTGTGTGGCGCGCCCCGCGCGCCCAACCCCCCACACCCCCCTCGCTGTGCTCCCGGGTGGTGGCGGGGGGGGGGTGGGGGGCGGGGTGTGTTTATACGACCACCCCCCGCCCCCCCCGCCGCGAGCGCGGCCAGCTGGAAGCGGCTGCGGGTACCGAGGCGCTCCTGCAGCCGGGCGACGCGCCGGCCGACCGTGCGCTCGCTGACTCTCATCTCCCGGGCGATGGCGTCGTCGGTCAGGCCGGCGCCCAGGTACATGAGAAGACGCCGGCCGGCGTCGTCCAGCTCGGTGCTCTCCAGCGCGTCGCCGGTGTGGGTGAGGGGGACCCCCATCCGCCAGAAACAGTCGAAGAGAGCGGCGAGCGAGTCGAGGAAACCCGACGGGTGGACGACGATCGCGTGCCTGCGGACATCGCCGCTACCGGGAACGGTGACGATGCCCACGGTGTCGTCCGCGAGATTGAGCGTCACCGGGATCTCCGCGAAGACGCGCGCCTCCTCGCCCCGCGCGATGCACGACTCGATAGCCGTAAGGGCGACCGGGTCGGTGAACACGCGAGAGCTGTAGACCACCTTGAAAGCGACACCACGGTCAAGGGCCTCGAAGGTACCCTCCGGAATCTCGGCAGGAGGGCGCAGCCGGGGCGGACCGACCGGCCCCACATGCAAGGCCCGCACCTCCGACCGCGCCGAGTCCACGAACGCGCGTTCCGTGCGCTCGATGTCCTCCGGATCGGTCAGGACATCGAGGTAGTGATGCGCGGCGGCGCTCTCGGCCCAGACCCGCTGCCATGCGAGCCCTTGCTGCCGCGTCTGTTCGGCCGCAGCCTCCAGCCGCAGGGCCGCCTGGGAGAACGCCGTCCGCGGCGGCAGGGCCACGACCGAACCCGCGCTGCCGCTACGCACGAGGCCCTGTTCGACGAGCCCGTCGACACACACGCCCACAGCGTCCTCGGCAGCGTCGAGTGACAACGCGAGGTCACTGACCGACACCTCGTCGCGGCGGCGCAGGCACCGCTCATAGACCGCGAGTGCGAGACCCTCCAGTGAAAGCTGCCCACCATCCATACGCAGGTTGTACAGGACTCGGCTGACAGGTGGACAGCTGACTTCGGTGGAGGCGTCGCACCTCGTCGGTTGATCATTGACCGCTGTTCCGGCTGGTTCCTGGCACTGCCGTTCAAGTCTGTCGAACGTTGTTGAACTCTGGACCGAGGCGGCTGACCGGTCGGACTTTGAACGTACCCGCGGCTCTTGCTTCCTGGACGCTTGTGGACGCGGTGGGGCTCTTTCAGGGGCCTGCGGTGTCGTCCCACTGGCCGAGCAGAATGTCGCCGAGGTCCGCATCAGGCTCCGCGGCGCCGTTGTGGAGGGCCTGTTCGCTCCAGATGACCTTGCCGCGGGGCAGGTAGCGGGTGCCCCACCGCCGGGCGAACTGGGCGACGAGGAACAGTCCGCGTCCTCCCTCGTCGGTGGTGGCGGCGCGGCGCAGGTGCGGGGAGGTGCTGGAGCCGTCGGAGACCTCGCAGATCAGGGTGCGGTCGTAGAGCATGCGGACGGTGATGGGCTGCGTGCCGTGCCGGATCGCATTGGTGATCAGCTCGCTGAGGATCATCTCGGTGGCGAACGCGATCTCGTCGAGCCCCCAGGCTTCCAGCCGTCGGCTGCACGCCGCGCGGATGGGAGCGACGGCTGCGGGGTCGGAAGGAACCTCCCATGCAGCGACGTTCACGGGATCCAGCCGACGCGTACGGGCCACCAGCAGCGCGATGTCGTCGCCGGGCCGGCCGGGCATCACGACGTTCTCCAGCACCACCGCGCAGGTCTCCTCCGGGGTGCGGCCCCGAGCGGCGGCCAGGGCGGTGCGCAGGGTCTCCAGGCCGGTGTCGAGGTCCCGGCCGCGGCCGGTGACCAGTCCGTCGGTGAAGAGCACCAGCCTTGAGCCCTCCTCCAGGCAGAGCTCGGCTGCCTCAAAGGGCGTCCCGCCGCCCAGTCCGAGCGGCGGGGAGACCGGCACGGCGGGGTAGTCCACCGTGCCGTCCGGGCGGATCAGGGCCGGTCCCGGGTGACCGGCCCTGGCCAGCGTGCACGCCCCGTTCACCGGGTCGTAGACGGCGTACAGACAGGTGGCCCCCGTGACCGCGAGTCCCCCGTGGGCCTCGTCGGGCTCGGTGCCCTTGTCGGCGTCGATGCGGGCGACCAGCTCGTCGAGGTGGCTCAGGAGTTCGTCGGGGGGCAGATCGAGGCTCGAGAAGTTGTGGACGGCGGTGCGAAGCCGGCCCATGGTGGCTGCTGCGTGAAGGCCGTGGCCGACGACGTCGCCGACGACCAGGGCCACCCGAGTGCCGGGCAGCGGGATGACGTCGAACCAGTCGCCGCCCACCCCGGCCTGCGCGGGCAGATACCGGTACGCGAAGTCCAGGGAGGATTGCTCGGGCAGGTCGTGCGGCAGCAGGCTGCGCTGCAGCGTGACGGCCATGGCGTGTTCTCGGGTGTAGCGGCGAGCGTTGTCGACCGCCAGCGCCGCCCGGGCGGCAAGCTCCTCGGCGAAGTGCACGTCCTCCTCACCGAAGGCCTCGGAGCCGTCCGCGCGCCAGAAGTCGACCAGACCCAGCACCACACCGCGCGCCCGCAAGGGCACCGCGATCAGGGAATGGATGTCGTTGTCCAGGCTCCGCCGGGAGCGATCCGGATCCCTCGCCAGGAAACCGGAAGAGACATCCGGGTCCGTATCGAGCTCCGCGCGACCGGATTCCACGGCCCGTGCCTGTGCCGTGCCGACCGCGAAGTCGATCAGCTCACCCACCGGGAGCGGCGGCTGGTCGGCGCGGACACCTCTTGCCGCGACACGCCGCATGACGGTGCTGCTTCCGGGCGGCTCCTCCCCGCGCAGCACCCCGTCCACGAGCTCGACGGTGAGATGGTCGGCGAACCGCGGTACGGCCAGCCGCGACAGTTCCTCGGCGATGTGCACCACATCGAGGCTGGCACCGAGGCGCAGACCGGCGTCGTACAGCAGTCCCAGCCGCTCCCGCGCCACCTCCGCCCGCCCCGACAGCGCCCGCAGCTCGGTGGTGTCCCGCAGCGTGGCCACGCTCCCGGGCTGCCCCCCGTACGGGGCGATCGGACGCTGGTTGACCGCCAGCAGCCGGTCCCCCACGAACACCACCTCGTCCGTCGCGGCCCGCCCCGAGGCCAGCAGCCCGGCCGTTCGCGGCTCCAGACCCAGATCCGTCACCTGGCGCTGCTCGGCATACACCGGAAGATCGAGCAGCCGCCGGGCCTCGTCATTGGCCAGCAGCAGCCGTCCGTCACCTCTGACGACCAGGACGCCCTCCCGCACCGCGTGCAGAACCGCGTCGTGATGCTCGTACATTCGTGTCAACGCTGTCGGACCCAGCCTGCGGGTCTGCCACCGCAGCCGCCGGCTCACCAGCGCCGTGCCGCCCGCGGACAGCGCGAGCACCCCGACCGCGCCCCAGAGAAGGACCGGCAGCCGCTCGGCCACCATGCCGTCCAGATGATCAATCGAGACCCCGGCACTGACGACTCCCACCACCTTGCCTTCACGGTCCGAAACGGGGACCACAACCTGCACCGAGTCCCCCTGGGGCGTACGGACGGTCTCCCTGACGACCTGCCCCTTCAGCGCCGTCCTGAAGTCGGCGGCCATCCGTGTGCCGATGAGTTCCGGCAGGGGGTGGGTGTAGCGGATTCCGTCCGTGTTCGCCACCACGACGAAATCGACGCCCGTCACCTTCCGCGTCTCCTCGGCCCGCGGCTGCAGCAGGGCGGTCGGGTCGTCGGACTTGAGGGACTTCACGATCCACCGAGACGTCGCGACGGTCTGGGCGACGGCGAGCGACCGGCCCACGGCGTCCCGCTCGGCGTCCCTGTGCGCCTGGAACACGAGAGCCACCGTCACGGCCACGATGAGCAGGAATCCAAGTACGACCTGTACGACGAACATGTGCACGGCGATACTCCGCTCGCCCAAGAGGTGGCGGAGACGCTCCCTCAGAGAGCCCCGCGAGGCAGCTCTTGATCGACCGAAGTACCCGGGCACTCTCCCTTTCTAGCACCGATGTCGGGGCGAGGCCGGGAGGCGTCGAGCCTGCCCTCGCGCATCATGATCTCGTGTGCACAGCGCTGTTCGAGGAACGCGAAAACGCGTCGATGTGGATGAGCTTCTGCCGATTGGTGTGGCGGGCGCGCTTTCCCGGGCCGGCGAAGTAGCTGTCGATCTCGCGCGGGTCAGGTGCCAGGGAACGGTGCCGTAGAAGTCGCTGACCTCGATGGCGGGCTTGACCAGCTTGTCGATCGACGAAGGCGCCAGCCCGCCGCGTCCCGGGCCCACTGATACTCCATGAGCGCGTCGACGAGGAAGCTCTCCTCGTCCTGGGCGGACATCCGTGCTTGTTGCCGTCGCTGGGATTGCTGGAGCTGCCGCCAACTTCGTCCCAGCAATTCGCAAATTCCTGGAGATCGAGAATCGGGGGCTCGCTGCGGCTCTGACCTACTGACGAGCACCTTCGCCTCTCCTGGGAGCCCCACGCGGGCGCTTTCCTTGCTCATGAGCTCGGCGGCGGCGCGGCCGATGCCGCTGCCGGAACCGGACCGGTGATGACGGCTACCTCGTCCCGCAGTCTGTTCATGGTGGTGCTCCTTGCTGGTGGGCGGGTGCCCGTGGGGTCAGTGCGTCCCGGCGTCGGCCGGGACGTCGGAGGGCAGGGACTGCTCGCTGCCGGTGGTGTGAGTGGTGTGCCGTGCGGCCGCGCGGGCGCGGGGGATGGCGAGGGTGAGCAGCAGGCCGATCACCGTGGCGCCGATGGCGACCACGTAGGTTATGCGGAATCCGTGCTCGGTCGGAATCTGCACCGGCCCCAGCTGCATGGTCATGTTGGCCAGGATGGCCGCCATGACCGCGCTGGCGGTGGAGGTGCCGATGGATCGCATCAGCGCGTTGACCCCGTTGGCCGAAGCGGTCTCGGTCACGGGGACGGAGTCCATGATCAGCGCGGGCATGGCGGCGTAGGCGATGCCGACGCCGGCGCTGATGATCATCGAGGTGACGACGATCTGCCAGACCTGGGACATGAGCAGTATTCCCGCGCCATAGCCGACGCCGATGACCGCGACGCCCGCGAGCAGCGAAGTACGGGCGCCGTACCGGGCGGTGATGCGGGCGGAGACGGGGGAGAGGGCCATCATGACCAGGCCGCCCGGTGCGAGCGCGAGGCCGGCGGCGAGGACGGACTGCCCCAGGCCGTAGCCGGTCGCCTCGGGCGACTGCAGCAGCTGGGGGAGCGTCAGTGACATGGCGTACATCGCGAAGCCGACCATGATGGACGCCAGGTTGGTGAACAGCACCGGGCGGCGCACGGTGACCCGGAGGTCGACCAGCGGCTGGGACACACGCGTCTCGTACCAGGCCCACAGGGCGAGGACCACGACCCCGGCCGCGAACAGGCCCAGTGTCGTGCCGCTGGTCCAGCCCCAGTCGCCGCCCTTGGTGACGGGCAGCAGCAGGAGTACGAGCCCGGCGGCAAGTCCGGCCGCGCCCAGGGCGTCGAACCGGCCGGGGGAGAGGTTGGGGGACTCCGACAGCAGCAGGATCACCAGCAGCAGGCAGACGGTACCGAGGGCGGCGGCGAGCCAGAACAGCACGTGCCAGTTCGCGTTCTGGACGATGGCCGCCGACACCGGCAGGCCGATCGCGCCGCCGACGCCGAGGGTCGCGCTGACCAGCGACACGGCGCTGCCCACCCGGGCGGCCGGCAGTTCGTCGCGCAGGATGCTGATGCCGACGGGTATGACACCGGTGGCCAGGCCCTGCAGCGCCCGGCCGACGATCACCGGGACCAGGCTGTCGGAGACGGCACAGACGACGGAGCCCGCGACGAGCACGAGCAGAGAGACGACGAGGACGCGTCGCTTGCCGAACATGTCGCCCAGGCGTCCGGCGATGGGGGTGACCACGGCCGCCGCGAGAAGCGTGGCCGTGATCACCCAGGAGGCGTCGGAGGGGGAGGCGTTGAGCAGCTCGGGCAGTCGGGGAATGATCGGTACGACGAGCGTCTGCATGAGCGACACGACGATGCCGCTCAGGGCGATCACGGCGGTGATCGAGCCCGGCCCCCGCGTGCGGGTGGCGGTGGGTGACAAGAGGGTTCTCCTTGAGGATGTTCGCGGTGGGCGGAGGTGTGGGGCGGGGGTGGCGTGCCGTCAGCCGGCGCTTGTGGCGGCGGCCAACGGAGCGCCGACAGGGGCCGGTGCCGGGTCGGTGAGCAGTTCCCGGCGCAGGCGCATGGCCTGTCTCGGGTTGTTCCAGCCGAGTACGGCGCATACGCGCCCGTCCGTGCGGTAGACCCCGGTGAAGCGGTCGTGCTCCGTGTCGGCCTCATGCGCATCGAACTCCGCATCGGGCGTGATCAGCCCGTGTACGACGATCTTGTTCGGTCCCTGGTCCGTCCAGAAGAACGGCGCCCGGTCCAACTCCCGGTGCTCGCCCAGCAGATCGGCCGCGACGACGCGGGCCTGGTCGCTCGCGTGCATCCGGTGCTCCAGTCGCAGGTGCCGGCCGCTCGACGGCTGGTACCAGGCGGCCACGTCACCGCAGGCGTGGACGCGGGGTGCGGCCCGGCCGGTGGCGTCACATCGGATGCCATCGCTCAGGTCGAGGTTCGTCACGGAGAGCCACCCGGTGTCCGGCCGTGAGCCGATCGCGACGAGGACGGTCTCGGCGGGCAGTCGGGTGCCGTCGTCCAGCAGGACGTCGAGGTCGCCGCCCCTGGGCAGCCCGTCACCCTCGCGCACTGAGTGGACGGCGACCTGGGTCAGCACGGTGGCACCCGCCGCGGCGAGCCGCTCCCCGGCGAGCGAACCGACCCGGTCGCCGAGTCCCGGCAGCACCGTGGTCGTGGGCGTCACCAGGGTGACGCCGCAGCCGAGTGCCAGGGCCGTCCACGCCGTCTCGGTGCCCAGGAACCCACCGCCCACCACCACCAGTCGCTGCCCCGGCAGCAGTCGTGCGCCCAGGGCCCGCGCGTCGTCGAGCGTCTTGAGCGTCAGGGCGCCGGTGAGGCCGGCGGTACCGGGCAGGGTGCGAGGTGTCACGCCGGTGGCGACCACGAGGTCCGAGTACGGCAGGACCGTTCCGCCGTCCAGGGTGACGGTGCGCGCGGCGAGGTCCGCGGCGACGGCGCGGCGGCCCCGGTAGGCGGTGGCGTCGAGGCGGTCCAGGACGTCCGGGCCGGCGAGCCAGAGCTGAGCTGCCTCCGCCTCGCCCGCCAGGAAGCGCTTGGACAGGGGCGGCCGGTCGTAGGGCGGGTGGTTCTCCCCGCCCACGAGGGTGAGGGCCCCGTCGTACCCGAGGTGCCGCAGTTCCTCCGCCACGGTCAGGCCGGCGGCGCCTGTGCCGACGACGACGATGTGCCGGCTCACCGGCCGTCCGTCACGATCGCCGCGGCGGGGCAGACCCGCGCGGCCTCCTGGACACGGGCGCGCTCGCCATCGGGGGTATGTTCGGCGAGCAGGACGGCGACCCCGTCCTCGTCGCGCTGGTCGAACACGTCCGGGGCGACCAGGACGCACTGCCCGGCCCCGACGCACTTGCCTTCGTCGATGATGATCTTCATGGTGGGCCTCCTACCAGGCGACGGTGAAAGAGTTGAGTCCGTGGACGCGGCTGTGCCGTTTGACGTCGTACGGGCCGGGCTCGTCGGCCGCCCGCAGGGTGGGCACCCTGGTGAACAGGGTGCGGAACGTCAGCAGTAGTTCGAGGCGGGCAAGCGCCTGACCCAGGCACTGGTGCGTGCCGTGGCTGAAGGCGAGGTGCCCCCGGGCGGCACGCCGCACGTCGAAGATGTCCGGGTCGTCGAAGGCTGCGGCATCCCGGTTGGCGGACGGCAGGGAGATCAGCACGCCGTCGCCGGGACGGAGCGTGCAGCCACCCACCGTCATCTCCTCGCGCACCGCGAACTGGCGAGGGTGCTGAGCGACGGACAGGTACCGCAGCACCTCTTCGACGGCCTCCGCCTGAGCGGTCTCGTCGGCGGCCAGGAACAGGTCGCGCTGCTCGGGATGGCGCAGGAACAGAGCGGTGCCCAGACCGATCATGTTGCCCGTGGTCTCGAAACCCGCGACCAGCAGCGTTATCGCGATGGTGACCAGTTCCGCGTGGCCGATCGTGCCAGGCAGCACCAGGTCCCGGGCCAGTTGCGACAGCACGTCGTCTCCGTCGGAGCGGCGCGTCTTCTCCGCCACCAGGGCGTCCAGGTATTCGGCCAGCTCGTTCAGCGCCACCCGCACGGCGTCGGGATCGGTGTCACCGGCCAGGGCACGCGCGGCGGCGCCCTGGAAGAAGGCGTGGTCGGCATAGGGCACGCCGAGCAGCAGGCAGATGACGCGGGAAGGGATCGGCCGGGCCACCAGTTCGACCAGGTCGGCCGGTGACCCGGCCCCGAGCAGGTCGTCGACGGCCTCGTCGACCGTCCGCTGGATGTCCTCGCGCAGCGCGTTCACGCGCTTGACCGTGAAGTGCCGGGTGAGCCGGCGCCGCTGCGTCAGGTGATCGGGGTCGTCTGTGCGGATAAGGGTCTCGACCTTGTCGTCCCGCTGCTGGACGTCGCCGGGGCTGAAGAGGGGGAAGCCGGGGCTGTCGAAGCGAGCCGAGAGGGCCGGGCTCGACAGCAAGACCTTGGCGTCGTCGTACCGGGTGACCAACCGCGGCCGGGCGCCTTCCAGGGCCCGGACCCGCGGCAGGCCGGGGACGGCGCGGAGCCGCCCGAACTCGGCGGGCGGGCTGAACGGGCAGGCGCGTGCTGCGGGGTAGGCGATCGCGGGTTCGTCCTCGGACGGGTGGGCGCTCACGCGGTACTCCATTCCTCGGGTGAGGGGCAGGGGCTGAGCCCCGACCGGCTGTGCATCGTGCATTAGATGTGCACCATACATATGAAGTGCATCATGCACAATCGGGCCCCTGAGAGACGGCCTCGCGGCGGGCGTGCGCGATGATGGGGCTACATGTCGGTACGGGAAGGGGCAGGGCATGAACGAGCAGGAGCGTCGGCTGGGCGAGCTGGAAAGGGAGCTGACCCTTCTGTCACGTCACTTCTTGGCGTCTCGTGGTTCACGCATCGGTCAGACTCTGGACCGCTCGGCGTACGTGTTGCTCACCCGGCTGGAGACCAGTGAACCGCTCAGTCTCAAGGAGCTGGCCCACACGTTTCAGGTCGACGTCTCGACCATCAATCGCCAGGTCAGCGCCATGCTGAAGAACGGCCTGGTGGAACGCATTCCGGACCCCGACGGCGGCATCGCGCGCAAGTTCCGGCCCACCGGGCTGGGGCTCGAGCGCCTGCGGGCCGATCGCGCCGTCGGTATCGAGGGCGCCGCCCGCCTCGTCGACGCGACCGGCTGGACGCCGGAGGCGACCCAGACGTTCCTGACGCTGCTGGTCCAGCTCAACGGGGGCATCGCGCAGCTCGAAGGGCTGTCGTGGCCCGACGCCCGGCACGTCGACGGTGAGGTGGAGAAGGGCTGACCAGTGTCTTGCCTTGTGGCCTTCTCGTTCGCGGGGTGCGCTGATGTAAACCGAGAACCGCCGTGAGTGGCGCAAGGACCTCTACATCTCCCTCGCCGCACGGCATCGGCAGGACCTGAGGCTGGCCGGCGCGGGTGAGTCGTCGGCCCGGAGCGGGGTGCGGAGGTTGGCGCCGCGCCCATCCGTGTCCGGGCTCTGCCGGCGAAAGAGTCTCGCCGGATCCCTTCACCCGGACGCGGAGCGCTGTTACCTTCCAGAAAACAAGAATTCATTTCAGTCTGTGACTGGAGGCTCCCATGGCGGCTGCCGAGGTTGTTCCCACCGTCCACGCGCCGGTCCGTCGCGAGTTGCCGCCGTCGATGGTCGAGCGGGTGACGCTGATCATGGACGTGTTCGAGGGCCGGACCGCCCGGCTGTCCCTGGAAGAGGTGGCCCGGTGCACGCAACTGCCCAGGTCGACGGCGCACCGGATCCTCGACCAGCTGGTGCGGCTGCGCTGGCTCGAGCACAACGGCCTCGGGTACTGTCTGGGCCGCCGGGCCCTCGGTCTCGGCGGCGGGGACGGCGCGCACAGCAGGATCCGCGAGGTCGCCGCCGCCCGCCTGCACCATCTGCAGATCAGAACCGGGCTGGTCGTTCACCTGGCCGTCCTGGACGGCGCGGAGGTGTACTACCTGGACAAGGTCGGCGGCCGTTTCGCCACCACCGTTCCCTCGCGCGTCGGCGGTCGGGCACCGGCCCACTCCACCGCGCTGGGCAAGGCCATGCTGGCCTGGCTCGAGCCGGAGGACGTCGAGACGAGGGCGGGTGGGTCCATCGGCCGGCTGACCCAGCGCACCATCAGCGACGTGGGCACCCTGCACCAGGAGCTCAACCGCATCCGACGTCGGCACGGTCTGGCGTTCGAGCGTGGCGAGTGCTTCCCGGACATCGCGTGCGTCGCCACGGCCGTCCGTGGTCCCGAGGGACCGGTTGCAGCGATCTCCCTGGTGGGGGACGCTTGGTCCCCCCTGGAGAAGGTGGCGCCCCTGGTGGTGGACGCGGCCCGGCAGGTGTCGGACGAACTGTTCCCCGCCGTGAGCAGGCCAGGCAGGTCGCCGCGCCGTGCCTCGGCCGAGCCGGAGCAGACGTGGTCCGCGCAGACCATGGATCGCCTGCTCGCCGCGGGGCAGTACGGGGACTGGCAGTAGGACCCTCCCGCCGCGCACCCGGGTCGGCGGGACGGGGATCCCCTCAGCCCCAGTGGTCGCCCCAGCCCCACAGGTCCGGGACGGCCACGCGGGGCGCGGGCCTGTCGACGCCGAAGCCGCCCCGGAAGAAGAGCATCGGCTCCCGGTCGGTCACCGTCTCCAGAGCAAGGACCCGGCCCACCACCACGTCGTGGTCACCCGCGGTGTGCACGCTGTACACGTCGGCGTGCACCCGTGTCAGGACCCCCGGCAGGGACGGCGTGCCCCAGCGGGACAGCTCCCAGTCGAGCCCGTCGTACTTGCGGCCCTTGCTCGACCCGAACCGCCCGCACAGGTCCGCCTGCTCGGCTGCCAGGATGTTGACGGCGAACCGGCCCGACTCCCTGATCCTCGGCCAGGCGCGTCCCCGGTGGTCGGCGCAGAACAGCACCAGGGCCGGTTCCAGCGAGACGGAAGCGAAGGACTGGCAGGCGAAACCGACCGGGACGCCGTCCCCGCCCACCCCCGTCACCACCGTGACCCCGGAGGCGAAGGTGCCCAGGACATGGCGCATACGCAAGGGTGTCGGCTCGGTCTCCTCGACGGCCTCGGGCGGGGACAGGGACTCGGCGGTCATCGGTTCACCTCGGGGGACGGTCCGGTGATGTGCCCGGAGCGGGCAGGGTGCCGAAGCTAGGACACCGGCCGACGGCCCCGACTCGCGCTCCCGTTGAGTGGAACGGCCTTCGCCCCGGGCCCGGCCGGCCCGGGCGGCGTCCTCCTCGTGGGCCCCATCCCGCTGACCGAGACGTGCACCGCGCCTCCTGGCGGGCCGTGGCTACGGTCCAGTCACCGATCACACGGCACCGTGGCCGCCCGCAGCCGGCGGCCACCCGGAAGCAGCCGGTCACCAGGACCATCGATCACCGAGGTCAACCGAGGGCAGGGATGATGACGGAGCTGAGTCACGACTCCACATTGCGCCAGCTACCCACCGAACAGGGCGTGCTGCGCTATCACGAGGCCGGAGACGGCCCGCCCCTGCTGCTGTTGCACGGTTCGGGTCCGGGCGTCACCGGCTGGCGCAACTACCGCCACAACCTGGCCGCGTTCGCCGAGCACTTCCGCTGCCTCGTCCTGGAGTTCCCCGGATTCGGGGTGAGTGATCCCGCCGACGGCCACCCGATGGCGACCGCGGCCTCGGCGGTCACCCGGTTCCTGGACGGCCTCGGCCTCCAGCAGGTCGACGTCGTCGGCAACTCCATGGGCGGCATCGTCGGCACCCGCTTCGCACTCGGCCACCCCGACCGGGTGCGCCGTCTGGTGACGATCGGCGGCATCGGCCGCAACGTGTTCAGTCCGGGGCCCGGCGAAGGCATCAAGTTGCTCACCGAGTTCACCGACGCGCCCTCCCGCGAGGGCCTGGTGCGCTGGCTGCACTCCATGGTGTACGACCCGGCGCTGGTCACCGAGGAGCTGATCGAGGAGCGGTGGGCGCAGGCCACCGACCCGGAGACGCTCGCCAGTGCCCGCCTGATGTACGGAAGCGAGGCCTTCGCCGCCCGGGCCGCCGCCGCGGCCGACTCCGACGAGGCCCCGTACTGGGCGCTGCTGCACCGGCTGAAGGCCAGGACGCTGCTCACCTGGGGCCGCGACGACCGCGTCAGCCCCGTCGACATGGCCCTCCTGCCCATGCGCACCATCCCGGACGCCGAACTGCACGTCTTCCCCGACTGCGGGCACTGGGTGATGATCGAGCAGAAGGCCGCCTGGGAGAGCGCCGTCCTCGCCTTCCTGACCCGCAAGGACGCGGCGTGAGCGCCCCCGCCCGGCAGGGCTGGGACGAGGAGTTCGACTTCGTGGTCGTCGGCAGCGGCGGGGGCGGTATGGCGGCCGCGCTGACCGCCGCGGACAGCGGCCTGAGCACCGTCGTGGTCGAGAAGGGCCCGATGTACGGCGGCACGACCGGCATCTCCGGTGGCGGCATCTGGATCCCCAACAACCCCACCCTGCGCGCCAAGGGGCACGACGACAGTCGCGAGTCCATCCGCCGCTATCTGGCCCGGCTCACCGAGGGCCGGGTGCCGGCCGCCCGGCTCGACGCCTATGTCGACCAGGGGCCGGCTGCCATGGAACTGCTCGGACGCAGCAGGTGGATGCGCTTCTACTGGACCAAGGGTTACTCCGACTACCACCCGGAGTACGAGGGCGGCCGCCCCCGCGGCCGGTCCATCGAGGCGATCCCCTTCGACACCCGCAAGCTCGGCGAGGACGAGAAGTACCAGCGGCCCAACAGCCTCAAAGGGCCCCTCGGTCTCTGGGTCACCGGCAAGGACTACCACGACCTGGCCATGGTCAAGCGGACCTGGCGTGGACGCTGGGCCTCGGTCGTCGCCGCCTGGCGGGTCTCCTCCAACGTGGTACGCCGCCGCCACATGTCCACCGGAGGCCGGGCCCTGGTGGCCCGTATGCGGATGGCGCTGAAGGACGCCGGTGTGCCGGTCTGGCTGCGCAGTCCGATGAGTGAACTCGTCGTCGACGAGGCCGGCAGAGTCACCGGCGTCGTCGTGGACGGCGACGGCCGGACGGTCCGCGTCCGCGCCCGGTACGGCCTCTTGCTCGCCACCGGCGGTTTCGACCACAACCAGGAGATGCGGGAGAAGTATCTGCCCGAGGGCGGCCGGGACAACCACAGCGCCGGAGCCGTCGAGAACGTCGGCGACGGCATCCTGGCCGGGCAGGCCCTCGGCGCCGCCCTGGACTTCATGGACGACGCCTGGTGGATGCCGTCCGTGCACCACCCCTCCGGCGCGACCATCCCGCTGGTCTCCGAGCGCTGCATCCCACCTTCGGTGATCGTCTCCGGTGAGGGGCGGCGCTTCACCAACGAGTCGTCGCCGTACGTCAACTTCATCCACGACCAGCTGGCCGGCGGGCACGTTCCCGCCTGGTTCGTGATGGACGCGAAGGCCCGCTCCCGCTACCCCTTCGCCCAGATCCTGCCCGGCATGCCGTTCCCCAAGGCGTTCTACGACAACGGCACCGTCCACCGCGCCGACAGCATCGGCGAACTGGCCGGGAAGATCGGCGTGCCGAGTGACGCGCTGACGGAGACCGTGGCGCGGTTCAACGGCTTCGCGCGCACCGGCAAGGACACCGACTTCGGCCGCGGCGACAGCGCCTACGACCGCTACTACGGCGACCCGACCCTGAAGAACCCCAACCTCGACGAGATCGACAAGGCCCCCTTCTACGCCGTACGCATCGAGGCGGGCGACCTCGGCACCAAGGGCGGCCTGGTCTGCGACGAGCACAGCCGCGTGCTGCGCGACGACGGCTCGGTGATCGCCGGGCTGTACGCCACGGGCAACACCACGGCGTCCGTCATGGGCAACGAGTACGCCGGTCCGGGTGCCACCATCGGCCCGTCCATCGTGTTCGGCCACATCGCCGCCCGGCACGCGGCCGCCGCCCGCACCGGGTCCGTCACCGCCGGGGACGTGCCATGAGCACGGGGCCGCTGGCCGTACGCGTGGTCAAGGTGATCCGGGAGACGGCCGACGCGCACTCGCTGGTCCTGGAGCCCGCCGAGGAGGACCGGGCCGCGTTCGCCTACCGGCCCGGCCAGTTCCTCACCGTGCGGGTGCCCTCCGAGCGGGACGGCGGCGCCGCCCGCTGCTACTCGCTGTGCAGCTCCCCGGTCCGCGACGAACTGCTGAAGGTCACCGTCAAGCGCACGGCGAGCGGCTACGCCTCCCACTGGATCTGCGACCACGTCACCGAGGGCGACACCCTCCAGGTGCTGCGGCCCGCGGGCACCTTCACCCCCGACTCGCTCGACGGCGACTTCCTCCTCTTCGCCGCGGGCAGCGGCATCACCCCGGTCATGTCGATCCTCGCGTCCGCCCTGCACGCCGGGACCGGCAGGGTCGCCCTCGTCTACGCCAACCGGGACGAGCGCAACGTCATCTTCCGCGACGAACTGACCGCGCTGGCAAGGGAGTACGGTGACCGGCTGACCGTCCTGCACTGGCTGGAGTCCCTCCAGGGCCGACCCACCGCGGCGGGTCTGCGGGCCCTCGCCGGTCCGTACGCCGCCCGCCCCGCCTTCGTCTGCGGGCCGGGCCCCTTCATGGACCTCGCCACGGGTGCCCTCGCCGACCTGGGGGTACCTGCCGGCCGTATCACCGTCGAGCGGTTCACCTCGCTGACCGGCGACCCCTTCGCGGTGCCGGACAGTGCCCCGGAGGCGGACACCGACGGGCCGGTCAGCACGGCCGAAGTGGAGCTGGACGGTGTCACCCGCACCGTCGACTGGCCGCGGGGCAAACCCCTGCTCGACGTGCTCCTCGCGGCCGGACTCGACGCCCCCTACTCCTGCCGGGAGGGCGCGTGCAGCGCCTGCGCCTGCCTCCTCGTGGAGGGCGAGGTCGTCATGGAGCGCAACGAGGTACTCGACGCCCAGGACCTGGCCGACGGACTCGTCCTCGCCTGCCAGGCCCGCCCGGTCAGCGACCGGCTGAAGGTCACCTACGACGGCTGACCGCCCTCCCGTCCCCTCTCCCTTCTCCCCTCCCCTCGACTCGGATGAGGTTCGAAACAGTGACCAAGGCGACCGCCGCGATCGTCGGCTCCGGCAACATCGGCACCGACCTGATGTACAAGCTGCTGCGCTCCGAGGCCATCGAGCCGCGCTGGATGATCGGCATCGACGCGCAGAGCCCCGGCCTCAAGCGCGCCGCCGACCAAGGACTGCACACCGGCGCCGACGGCGTCGAACCGCTGCTGTCCGGCACCGAGCGGCCCGACCTGGTCTTCGAGGCCACCTCCGCCCACGTCCACAAGGCCAACGCGCCCCGGTACGCCGAACTCGGCATCCAGGCCATCGACCTGACCCCCGCCGCCATCGGCCCCGCCGTCGTGCCCGCCGTCAACCTCGGCGACCACCTCGACGCCCCGAACGTCTCCCTCATCACCTGCGGCGGACAGGCCACCATCCCGATCGTGCACGCCGTCTCCCGGGTCACCGAAGTGCCCTACGCGGAGATCGTCGCCAGCGTCGCCTCGCCCTCCGCCGGTCCCGGCACCCGCGCCAACATCGACGAGTTCACCCTCACCACGAGCCAGGGCATCGAGACCATCGGCGGCGCCGCCAAGGGCAAGGCCATCATCATCCTCAACCCGGCCGAACCCCCGATGCTCATGCAGGACACCGTCTTCTGTGCGATCCCCGCCGACGCCGACCACGCCGCCGTCAGCGCGTCCATCCACGAGACCGTCGCCAAGGTCGCCTCCTATGTGCCCGGCTACCGGCTGCGCACCGAGCCGCAGTTCGACGAGCCGACCCCGGTCAGCGGCGGACTCGCCCGCGTGGCGGTGTTCCTGGAGGTGGAGGGCGCGGGCGACTTCCTGCCCCCGTACTCCGGGAACCTCGACATCATGACCGCCGCCGCCACCAAGGTCGGCGAGGGCTTCGCCCAGCGGATCACCGCCCGCCGCGCCGGTGTCTGAGACCCGCTCACCGAGGAGTACACGAGTCATGCCCTACAGCACCGACCTGGACATCCGCGTCACCGACTCGTCCCTGAGGGACGGCTCGCACGCCAAGCAGCACCAGTTCACCGTCGACCACGTCACCTCCATCGTGGCCGCCCTCGACGACGCGGGCGTCCCCGTCATCGAGGTCACGCACGGCGACGGCCTCGGCGGGTCCTCCTTCAACTACGGCTTCAGCCACACCCCCGAGCAGGAGCTGATCAAGGCCGCGGTGAAAACCGCGCAGCACGCGAAGATCGCCTTCCTCATGCTGCCCGGCCTCGGCCTCCAGGACGACATCCGCGAGGCCGCCGACAATGGCGCCTCGATCTGCCGGATCGCCACCCACTGCACCGAGGCCGACATCGCCGTCCAGCACTTCGGCCTCGCCCGCGAACTGGGCCTGGAGACCGTCGGGTTCCTGATGATGTCGCACAGCAGGCCGCCCGAGGAACTTGCCCGGCAGGCCCGCGTCATGGCCGACGCCGGCTGCCAGTGCGTCTATGTCGTCGACTCCGCCGGCGCCCTCGTCATGGAGGACACGAGCGACCGCGTCGCCGCCCTGGTCGCCGAACTCGGCGACGACGCCCAGGTCGGCTTCCACGGCCACGAGAACCTCGGCCTCGGCGTCGCCAACTCGGTGCTCGCCGTGCGTGCCGGAGCCACCCAGATCGACGGCTCCACCCGGCGGTTCGGCGCGGGCGCGGGCAACACCCCCGTCGAGGGGTTCGCCGCCGTCGCCGAGCGCCTGGGCATCCGTACCGGCATCGACGTACTGAAGATCGTCGACGCGGCCGAGGACGTCGTGCGGCCCGTCATGGACGGCGAGTGCCTGCTCGACCGCATGTCGCTGACGATGGGCTACGCCGGTGTCTACTCCAGCTTCCTGAAGCACGCCGCCCGCCAGGCCGACAAGTACGGGGTGTCCGGCGCCGAGATCCTGCTGGAGGCCGGACGCCGCAAGCTCGTCGGCGGCCAGGAGGACCAGCTCATCGAGATCGCGGTCGGCCTCGCCGAGAGGGACCGCACCACCGCACCGACCTCCCCGGGGAAGTGAGCACAGCCATGACCAATCCCGTACTCGAGGCCGTCGAGGCACGTGCCGACGAGATCCGCGCCCTCGGCCCCGCCAACGAAGCGCTCGGCCGGCTCGACGACCAGGCCGCCAAGATCCTGCGGGACGTCGGCGCCATCCGCATGCTCCAGCCCAAGACCTACGGCGGACTCGAACTTCACCCGCGCGAGTTCGCCGAGACCGTCATGCGGATCGCCGCCTGCGACGGCGCCACCGGCTGGGTCGCCGGCGTCGTCGGCGTGCACCCGTGGGAGATGGCGATGGCCGACCCGCGGGTCCAGGAGGAGGTCTGGGGCGAGGACCACGACACCTGGATCGCCTCCCCGTACGCACCGATGGGCCTGCTCAAGCCCGTCGACGGCGGCTTCGTGTTCAACGGACGCTGGCAGTTCTCCTCCGGCACCGACCACTGTGAGTGGATCTTCCTCGGCGGCTTCCTCGCCGACGCCGACGGCAACCGCCTGAACCCTCCGCAGTCCGTGCACGTGATCCTGCCGCGCGCCGACTACGAGATCGTCGAGGACTCCTGGGACGTGGTCGGACTGCGCGGCACCGGCAGCAAGGACGTCGTCGTCAAGGACGCCTTCGTGCCCGCGTACCGGGTCATCGAGTACGCCAAGGTGGTGGACGGCTCCCTGGCCGCCGAGTCGGGCCTGACGAACCCCGCCTACCGGCTGCCGTTCTCCGCCGCCTTCCCGCTCGGCATCACCTCCGCCGTCATCGGCATGTGCGAGGGGGCCCAGCCACACCACCTCGCCTACCAGCGCGACCGCGTGCAGATCACCGGGCAGGCCGTGCGGGACGACCCGTACGTCCTCTACGCCGTCGGCGACGCGGCGGCCGAGATCGCCGCCTCCCGCGCCGCGCTCCTTGACAACGTCTGCCGGATGTACGACATGGTCGCCGCCGGACAGGAGATCACCTTCGAGCGCCGTGCCGTCGGCCGCCGCACCCAGGCCGCCGCCGCCTGGCGCGCGGTCCGCGCGGTCGACGAGATCGTGGCCCGCTCCGGCGGCAACGCCATGCGGCTCGACAACCCGATCCAGCGCTTCTGGCGCGACGTGCACACGGGCCTGGCGCACGCCATCCACGTGCCCGGGTCCGTCTTCCACGCCTCCGCCCTGACGGAGATCGGCGTGGAGCCGCCGCACGGCCCGATGCGCTCGATGATCTGAGGACGAAGGAGAAGACGCACATGACGCAGATCCGAGGACTCGGCTACCTCCGGGTCCAGACCCGTGACATCGACCGCTGGCGCGAACTGACCGTGGACGCGCTCGGGTTCGCCGAGGGATCCGGACCGGACCCCGACGGCCTGTACCTGCGGATGGACGAGCGCCGCGCCCGGCTCGTCGTCCTGCCCGGCGACACCGACCGCGTGCTGTCCGTCGGCTGGGAGGTGCGCGACCAGTTCGCCCTGGACGCGGTCGGCCGCGCCGTCGAAGCGTCCGGTACGGCCGTGAAGATGCTCAGCCAGGAGGAGGCCGACGACCGGGGAGTGGAGGCTGCCCTCGCCTTCGAGGACCCGGCGGGCGTGCCCGTCGAGGTGTTCTTCGCGCCGATCCTCGACCACAGTCCCGTGCTGACCGGCCTCGGGCAGCGGTTCGTCACCGGCGGCCAGGGCATGGGGCACGTCGTGCTGCCCACCACCGCCATGGACGACACGGTAGTCTTCTACACCGAGGTGCTCGGCTTCCTGCCGCGCGGCGGGATCCGGCTCAGCGGCCAGTCGCCCGACGCGCCGCCCCGGCGGGTGCGCTTCATGGGCGTCAACGAACGCCACCACAGCCTCGCCGTCTGCCCCGCCCCGCACAGCGGCGAGCCCGGCCTGGTGCACCTCATGGTCGAGGTGGACACCCTCGACGCAGTCGGCCGCGCCCTCGACAACGTGAACGGACGGGGCTTCTCGCTCTCCTCCACGCTGGGCCGGCACACCAACGACAAGATGGTCTCCTTCTACGTGCGCGCCCCCGGCGGCTGGGACATCGAGTACGGCTGCGACGGCATGCGCGTCGACGAACGGCACTACACCGCCGAGGAGATCACCGCCGACAGCTACTGGGGCCACGACTGGTCCGGCTCCGAGCCGCTCGCCGCCTTCACCCCGCCGCCGGGAACGAACACGTGAGCACGGCGCAGCCGGTGACGCCCGTCCGCGCCCAGGCCGTCACCCGCTGGGCCGCCGAGACCGATGTCCTGGTCGTCGGCTTCGGCTGTGCCGGAGCCGCCGCCGCGTTCGAGGCCGCGTCCGCCGGCGCCGACGTCCTGGTCCTGGAACGGGCGGGCGGCCCCGGCGGATCGTCGGCCCTGTCGGGCGGCGAGTTGTACCTGGGCGGCGGAACCGAGGTGCAGAAGGCGTGCGGCTTCGAGGACAGCCCGGAAGAGATGTTCGGCTACCTCCAGTCGGCCCTCGGACCGCACGCCGACGAGGAAAAGCTGCGCCTGTACTGCGAGGAGAGCGTCGCCCACTTCCAGTGGTTCGTGGACCGGGGGCTGACCTTCGAGCCGACCCTGTGGGACGCGCCGACCTGGATGCCGACCACCCGGGACGGTCTGATGTGGCTGGGCGAGAACGCCTGGCCGTACAACGAGATCGCCCGGCCCGCGCCCCGCGGCCACCGCACGGCCACCGAGGCGTTCGGCGGCTGGCTGGTGATGGAGAAGAGGGTGGCCGCCCCCCAGGGGGGCGGCGCGGGGACCCACGCCGACCCCCAG
>NZ_JBHXNW010000117.1:11261-20169 GCF_042717365.1 Streptomyces sp. NPDC058534 | reverse complement strand
ACCCGGATCCCGGATGACCGCCCCATCGGCGTTGTGCTGTGCGCCCCAAAGGGGCGCGGGGAACTGCGCGACCAGCCACATACGGCCCGCGGTCATACGACGGCCCGCAGTCACCCGGCACTCCAAGCGGAGCGCTTACTTGCCCTTGGCGGCTTCCTTGAGCTTGGAGCCCGCGGAGACCTTGACGCTGTATCCGGCCGGGATCTGGATCGGCTCGCCGGTCTGCGGGTTGCGGGCGGTGCGAGCGGCACGGTGGGTGCGCTCGAAGGTCAGGAAGCCGGGGATCGTGACCTTCTCGTCGCCCTTGGAGACGATGTCGCCGACGACGTCGGCGAACGCGGCCAGCACGGCGTCGGCGTCCTTGCGGGTCACCTCGGCGCGGTCGGCCAGCGCGGCCACCAGCTCACTGCGGTTCATGTTGTTACTCCCGTGTTCTTCTTGCCGTTGAGGCGTGCCACGCGGCGGAGCCGCATGTTGGGCACAGCGATGCCGATGCTGCCAGGGGCCTCGGACACTCCCCGGACCCGGGTCGGTCGTCAGACCCTCGCGCCCAGGGAGGCATCCTGCCTCCACCTGCGGCGGTAAAGCCAATCCGGCACCCCCAGGAGTCGTGAGAACACCCTTGGGAGTCACACGATGAGAGGGCCTGAGCCTTGCGCCACACTAGAGGGCGATGCAAGGCCCGCCGCCGCGCGACGCGCCGGTGGAGCGGCCGCTGGTGGTGATCCTCACCACCACGCCACGGACCGCCTGCCCCCAGCGGGGGAACCTACGCCACCACTCCGGCGGACTTCGCCGCCTCGCGCACGGCGCCCGCGACGGCACCGGCGACCTTGTCGTTGAAGACGCTCGGAATGATGTAGTTCGGGTTGATCTCGTCCTCGGTCACGACGTCCGCGAGGGCGTGCGCGGCGGCCAGCATCATCTCGGTGTTGACCGTGCGGGACTGGGCGTCCAGCAGACCGCGGAACACCCCCGGGAAGACCAGCACGTTGTTGATCTGGTTCGGGAAGTCCGAGCGGCCGGTGGCGACGACCGCCGCGGTCTGGCGGGCGATGGCCGGTTCGACCTCGGGGTCCGGGTTCGCGAGCGCGAAGACGATCGCGCCGTCCGCCATGGCGGCCACGTCGCCGCCGTCGAGGACGTTGGGGGCCGACACGCCGATGAAGACGTCGGCGCCGTGCACGGCCTCCTTGAGGGTGCCGGTGAGGCCCTCGGGGTTGGTGTTGTCGGCGATCCAGCGCAGCGCCGACTCGGGCGCCGCGTCGACCAGGTCGGCGCGCCCGGCGTGCACGACGCCGTGGATGTCGGCGACGACGGCGTTCTTCACACCGGCCGCGAGCAGCAGCTTGAGGATGGCCGTACCGGCCGCGCCGGCGCCGGACATGACGACCCGTACGTTCTCGATGCCCTTGCCCACCACACGCAGGGCGTTGGTCAGGGCGGCGAGGACGACGATGGCGGTGCCGTGCTGGTCGTCGTGGAAGACGGGGATGTCCAGGGCCTCGCGCAGCCGGGCCTCGATCTCGAAGCAGCGGGGCGCCGAGATGTCCTCCAGGTTGATGCCGGCGAAGCCCGGGGCGATGGCCTTCACGATCTCGACGATCGCGTCGGTGTCCTGGGTGTCCAGGCAGAGCGGCCAGGCGTCGATGCCGGCGAACCGCTTGAACAGGGCCGCCTTGCCCTCCATCACCGGCAGCGCGGCCTTCGGGCCGATGTTGCCCAGGCCCAGCACCGCCGAGCCGTCCGTCACGACCGCAACGGAATTGCGCTTGATGGTGAGGCGCCTGGCGTCCTCGGGGTTCTCGGCGATCGCCATGCAGACGCGGGCGACGCCGGGCGTGTAGATCATGGAGAGGTCGTCACGGTTGCGGATGGGGTGCTTCGACGCCATCTCGATCTTGCCGCCGAGGTGCATCAGGAAGGTACGGTCCGAGACCTTGCCCAGGCTGACGCCGTCGATGTCGCGCAGCTGCTCCACGATCTCGTCGGCGTGGGAGGTCGAGCCCGCCGCGATGGTGACGTCGATGCGGAGCTTGTCGTGGCCGGAGGCCGTGACGTCGAGGCCGGTGACGGAGCCCCCGGCGGACTCCACCGCGGTGGTGAGCTGCGAGACGGCGGTTCCGCCCGCGGGCACCTCCAGCCGGACCGTCATCGAGTAGGAGACGCTGGGCGCCGTTGCCATGGCCGACTTCCTCTGCTTTCACCGTGTAACTGGGTTGTGCCGTCCGATCGTCGCACCTACCACTGAGTACGCGGTAGCCGCCCCGGATTGCGAACTTTGTGTTCGCGAGCCACTTTCGGAAAACGACTTCCACCATACGAGAAGTTGCGCGCCGAGGAAAGAGGCCATCGCAACACGCCGAGCGGCCCGCGAAGGAACCCGCGGGACGGGAATTGCCTTGCGGGGATCGTTTGTTACCTTGGACGTGGCACCGGCTCGATCCAAGCCCCCGGGCCCAACCTTCGTCGCTACGAGCGACCACTTGCCGCGAGGCGAGCATGGCGGGTCGGTGCCACCTAAACGAAGAGACGAGAGGCCCGCGCCGTCCCACGTCCCACGGCGCGGGCCTCTCGCACGTCCGCCTCAGTCGCGGAGCAGGTCCGGCACCCCTCGGGCGTCGGGCTCGTCACGCTCGCACGAGACCACCGTGAGCTGCTGGGTGGCCCGGGTCAGGGCGACGTACAGCACCCGAAGCCCGGCGGGCGACTCGTCGGCGATCTCGGCCGGGGAGACGACGACCGTGGCGTCGTACTCGAGACCCTTCGCCTCCAGGCTGCCGAGCGCCACCACGCGGTCGCCGAGCCCGGCCAGCCGGCGCCGGGCCTCCTCGCGCCGGTTCATGGCGACCACGACGCCGACGGTGCCGTCCACGAGGTCGAGCAGCCGGGCCGCCTCCGCGCGGACGGTGTCGAACAGGGAGTCCTCCGCGACGACGAAGCGCGGCTCCACGCCGGTCGAACGCACGGCCGACGGCGAGGTGGCGCCCGGCATGGCGAGGGCGAGCACCCTGGCCGCCAGTGCGGCGATCTCCGCCGGGTTGCGGTAGTTCACGGTCAGCTCGAAGCGGCGGCGCGGGCGGCTGCCCAGGGCCTCGTCGCGGGCCTGGGCCGCCTCGTCGGGGTCGGACCAGGAGGACTGGGCCGGATCGCCCACGACGGTCCAGGTGGCGTGCCGGCCGCGGCGCCCCACCATCCGCCACTGCATCGGGGTGAGGTCCTGCGCCTCGTCGACGATGACGTGCGCGTACTCGGTGCGTTCCTGCGCCAGCCGCTCGGCGCGCTCCCACTGGGTCTCCTCGCGCTGCGGCATCAGCTCGTCCAGGCCGGTGAGCTGGTCCAGCGGGTCCGCCTCGCGCCGCTTGCGGGGGCGGGCCGGGGTGCCGACGACCGCCTGGAGTTCGTCGAGCAGGGCGACGTCGTGCACGGAGTGGCCCGCGCGGCGCAGCGAACGGGCCACCTTGCGGACCTCGCCCGGGTTCAGGACGCGCCGCGCCCAGCGGCCGAGGCGCCGCTCGTCCGCCATGGCCGCCAGCACGGCGCCCGGGGTCAGCTCCGGCCACCAGGCGTCCAGGAAGTCGGTGAAGGAGTCCTCGGAGCTGACGTCCTCGTCGAAGGAGGAACGCAGCTCGGCGGCCAGCTCCGGGTCGCTGTGCCGGGTCCCGGCGCCCGACTTCCCCCACAGGGCGTCCAGGAGCAGCCGGCGGGCGCGCGGGCGCAGCAGGTTGACGGGGGCGGTGCCGCCGAGGACCGTGCGGCGGATGCCGGCCAGTTCCTCGGCCTCCAGTTCGAGGCGGCGGTTGAAGGCGACGACCCTCAGCAGGGTCGGCGAGTCGGCCGGCTCCAGCGCGCCGCGCGCGGCCTTGCGCAGCACCCCGAGCATGCGCGAGGACCCCTTGACGCGGGCGGTGGCCGGGGAGTCGTACAGCGTGGCCTCGCCGCCCGCCGCGTCGTCGGCCAGGGAGCCGATCGCGCGGATGGCGACCTGGCCCTCCTCTCCGAGGGAGGGCAGCACGCCCTCGGTGTACGCCACCAGCAGCGGGGTCGGCGAGACGATCAGGATGCCGCCGGCGTACCGGCGCCGGTCCTGGTAGAGCAGGTACGCCGCGCGGTGCAGGGCGACGGCGGTCTTGCCGGTGCCGGGGCCGCCCTCGACGTAGGTCACGGAGGCGGCGGGGGCGCGGATCACCCGGTCCTGCTCGGCCTGGATGGAGGCCACGATGTCCCGCATCGTGTGCGTACGGGCCTGGCCGAGCGCGGCCATCAGGGCGCCGTCGCCCACCACGGCCAGTTCCTCGCCGGCGAGGCGGGCCGTGACCTCGGGCCGCATGAGGTCGTCCTCGACGCCGAGGACGCGCCGCCCCTTGGAGCGGATCACCCGGCGGCGGACGACCCGGCCCGGGTCGACCGGCGTGGACCGGTAGAAGGGGGCCGCGGCGGGCGCCCGCCAGTCGATGACCAGCGGGGCGTACTCCTCGTCCAGGACGCCGATACGGCCGATGTGCAGGGTCTCGGCGATGTCGGCGGTGTTGTCGGGCCCGAGGGCGCCCTCGGCGGGCTCGACCGCCGTGTACGCGCCGTCCGGGCCCTTCTTGCCGTCCTTGCCGAGGAGCAGGTCGATGCGGCCGAACAGGAAGTCCTCGAACTCGTTGTTCAGGCGGTTGAGGTGGATGCCGGCCCGGAAGACCTGCGCGTCGCGCTCGGCCAGCGCGCCGGGCGTGCCGACGTGGCCGCGCTGGGCGGCGTCGTGCATGAGGAACTCGGCCTCGTGGATCTTCTCCTCCAGGCGGCGGTACACCCGGTCGAGGTGTGCCTGTTCCACGCTGATCTCTCGGTCCCGTACGGAGTCCTCCCGTACGGGGTCGTGCACCGAGCCGACCGCTGAATCCTGTTGAGCCTGTGCGGCCACCGGGCCCCCTTCTGACGTGCTGGGCAGCCGTCAAAGGTACGCGAAGGGGAGCCCGGAAGCCACGGCACGCCTAAGAACCCGCCTACGCGTCCACCTCGACCAGCCGCTCGCCGTCGAAGGTCATGACCTCGAAGTGGTCGATCTGGTTGGGGTCGAGGGCGGCGCCGCCGTGCACGTAGAGCGGCTTCTTGGCCTTCTCGGTGGTGGCGTCCGGGATGCCGTAGCCCCAGTCGGGGACCGTCCAGGAGCTGAGGGTCTCCCGCTCGCCGTTCTTGCCGACGGCGATCAGGGAGCACTTCTCGGGCCCCTTGACGTTCTTCAGCTCCAGGACCGCCTCGGTGCCCCAGGCCTTTTTCTGGAGGGCCACGGTGGCGCTGACCTCGGTGGCCGGATCGGTGGCGGTGACCCGGTCGGGCATGGCGGCGAAGGCGGACTCGGCGGGGCTGCCGGTCGGCTGCGACGCCTCGGTCTTCCGTCCGCCGTCGTCGTCGCCACCGCCACCGCCCGTGGTCGCCACGGCGGCGAACGGGCCGCCGATGATCAGCGCGGCGGCGGTGCCCACCAGGTAGAAGTTGCGCCGGCGCTTACTCGCGCGGCGCTCGGCGACCTCGTCGACGAGCTTCTCGGACAGCCGCGGGCTCGGCTTGGCGGTGAGCGACTCGGCGATGGCCGGCGTACCGGCACCGGGCAGGTCCGCGAGCGCGGCCATCATCGGTTCCATCCCGGCCAGCTCGTCGAGCTGCTGGGCGCACCATTCACAGGTGGCGAGGTGTGCCTCGAAAGCGGTTGCTTCCGCGTCGTCGAGAATCCCGAGGGCATAGGCTCCGACGGTCTCGTGTTCGTTCGGTGCCGGTGATCCCTGCATGGGGACAGAATTACCCGTATCCCCCGGACCGAACCCCTGAACTCCCCCGTACCCGCTCATCACGCCGTCACCCCCCGCTCCTCCAGTGCCAGTTTCATCGAACGCAGGGCGTAGAAAACCCGGGAGCGAACGGTGCCGCTGGGTATGCCCAGTGTCTGCGCCGCCTCATTGACGGTACGCCCCTTGAAGTACGTCTCGACGAGGACCTCACGGTGAGCCGGGGTCAGGTCGTCGAGCGCGTCCGACAGCGTCATCAGCCACAGCGCCTTGTCGATCTCGTCCTCCGCGGGGATGACCTCCAGCGGCGACGGATCGACCTCCTGCGGCCGGGCCTGCCGGCTGCGGTGGCCGTCGATGACGATGCGCCGGGCGACCGTCACCAGCCAGGGGCGTACCGATCCGGTCGCACGGTTGAGCTGACCGGCGTTCTTCCAGGCACGGATGAGCGTCTCCTGGACGACGTCCTCGGCGCGCTGGCGATCCCCCGCGACCAGTCGCAGCACATAGGCCAGCAAGGGGCCGGCGTGCTCGCGGTAGAGCGCGCGCATCAGCTCCTCGTCGGGTTCCGAGGACGATTGGGACATGCGATGTCGGGCCCTCGCACCACGTTCACTGGCCACGACGGAATCCTTGCGCACGCCCACCTCCGATGTCCGGGGGTTCCCCCAGTCGGTCGCTCGCCCATTCGGTACGGACGCGAAGTGCGGCGTGTTCAAAGTGAGATGACAGATTTCCCGGGGCGGCGTGACGAACGGGGCGTGGCCGTACTTATCGGGCGAGGGCGGCGCGGCGGCGGTGCCGGGCGACCCGCTCGCGGTTCCCGCAGACCTCGCTGGAGCACCAGCGCCTGCGGTGCCCGCGGGAGGTGTCCACGTAGAGGATCGGGCAGTTGTCGCCCTCGCACTGCCTGAGGCCCGCCCGCGCGACCGGGTCGGTGAGCAGTTCCACGGTGTCCCGGGCAAGGGCGCCGAGCAGCGCCGCGCACTGCGGCGGCCCGGTCAGTTCCCGGGTCAGCGCGCCGTCCTCGCCGTGCACCGCGCGCGAGGCCGGGGGCGCGGCCAGGGCCAGGTCGTTGACGCGGGCCAGCGCGAGGTCGTAGCGGCGGGTGCGGGGTACCGGGCGGGCGCGCACCAACCGGGCGGTCTCGCGGCGCAGTTCACGGAAGCCGGTCAGCCAGGTGGCGTCGGCGTGGGCCAGCGGGGTGCCGGGCGGGACGAGTCCGGAGCCGGCGATCCAGGCGCGCAGCACGACCACGGAGCCGAGGCGCTCGACGGGATGCGTGGTGGCGATGAGGTCCAGGCAGATCCGCCCGGTGTCGAAGCGCATCGCGTACGGGTCGGTGGCCGTACTCATTGCCATGTTCCTGTCACCGCCTGGGGGTGGCCCGCCGAGGTACGGGCTGGGAAGGGGAGCAGGTGGACCGCTCCCTCTACAGTGCCTGCCCGCACTCGCGCCCGGAACCCCTCGTACCGGTGCCGCGTGGGCGCGTACGCGCGCGCCCGCGCACCCGGGCCGCGTCCGGCGCCCGCACACCCCGTCAGCCGTCACCGGTCACACGCGACCCGTCGCCACGGCCCGCCACACGTGGCACGTGGCCCCTCGCCACGGCCCGCCACGCACAGCCTTCGCAGGGCGCCCGCGCCACACGGCCCGGCGCCACGGCCCGGCGCACAACCCGTGACACGCGGCCGTCGCTGCGGCCCGTCACTCGTCCGTCGTGTACTTGGCGTCCGTGGCCGGGTCCAGGGCCAGGCGGTAGCCGCGCTTGACCACCGTCTGGATCAGCTTCGGGGTGCCGAGGGACGTGCGCAGGCGGGCCATCGCCGTCTCGACTGCGTGTTCGTCGCGGCCGGTGCCCGGCAGGGCGCGCAGGAGGTCCGCGCGGGACACCACCCAGCCGGGCCGCAGGGACAGCGCCCGCAGCAGGGACATGCCGGCCGGCGGTACGGTCCGCAGCTCCCCGTCGACGAGCACCGCGTGCCCGCGGATCTCCAGCCGGAACCCGGCGACCGGCAGGGCGCGGGCCCGGGCCGGGAGTTCCTGGCACAGCACCTGGACGAGCGGGCCGAGCCGGAAGCGTTCGGGCTGGACGGTGTCGACACCGTGCGCCTGGAGCGGCACCGCGGTGACCGGTCCGACGCAGGCCGGCAGCACGTCGTGGCCGAGCGCCGCGAGCAGCTCGGGCAGCAGACCTCGCTCCTCGGCGCGGCCCAGCAGCGAGGACGCGGCGGGCGCGCTGGTGAAGGTCACGGCGTCCACACCCCGCGACACCGCGGCGTCCAGCAGCCGGTCCACGGGGCCGAGGTCCTCCGGCGGCAGCCACCGGTACACGGGCACCCCGACGACCTCGGCGCCGCCCTCCCGCAGCGCCTCCACGAACCCCGGCAGCGGCTCGCCGTGCAGCTGTACGGCGATCCGGCGGCCGTCGACGCCCTCCTCCAGGAGCCGGTCGAGGACTTCGGCCATGGACTCGGACGACGGCGACCACCGCTCCGTCAGTCCCGCCGCCCGGACCGCGCCCTTGACCTTGGGCCCGCGCGCCAGGAGTTCGACCGCGCTCAGTCGCTCCAGGAGGGTGTCGCCGAGCCCCCAGCCGTCGGCGGCCTCGACCCAGCCCCGGAACCCGATGGCGGTGGTGGCGACGACGACGTCCGGCGCCTGGTCGATGAGCTGCTTCGTCGCGGCCATCAGCTCGCTGTCGTCGGCGAGGGGCACGATCCGCAGCGCCGGCGCGTGCTGGACGGCGGCACCGCGCCGCTGGAGCAACGCGCCCAGTTCGTCGGCCCGGCGGGCGGCGGTCACACCCACGGTGAATCCGGCCAGGGGCCCGTGGTCAGGTCGCTGCTGTTCGTCGTCCATCGCTCGCCGCGCTCCGATCCTCACGCCCATGTGCGTACTCGCGTGCCGACCGAGCCTGTCAACGGTGCGTGACAGGCTCGGTTCCGCCTCATGTCACCAGTGTTACGTCACACCTCGGCGTAGCTGAGCTGGGCCTTCGTGTCCGCCGGGCCCGCCGGGTCGGGGGGGGGGCCGCGGGGGGCGGGCGGGCGCGGGGCCGCCCCCCGCGGCGCCCCCCCCCCCGCGCGCGCGGCCGGGCGCGCGGGAGAGCGACACCGACCCCCGCCGACCGATAA
>NZ_JBHXNW010000117.1:0-11251 GCF_042717365.1 Streptomyces sp. NPDC058534 | reverse complement strand
GTTCACATGTGTTACGTAACACGTCGGCGTTGTTGCGCGGGGCTTTGGTGCCCGCCGGCCCCGCGGGTTCGTCGGGCCCCGGGGGGGCCGGACGGCGAAGGTATACCGCCCAGGTGACCGCGAAGCACACCGCGTAGTAGGCGAGGAAGGCGACGAAGGCGCCGGTGCCCGAGCCGGAGGAGAGGAAGGACTGCCGGAAGGCGAGGTTGATGGCGACGCCGCCGAGCGCCCCCACGGCGCCGATCAGCCCCATGGAGGCACCGGAGAGGCGCCGCCCGTACGCCACCGCCGCCTCGCCCGTCAGCCCCTTGCCGAGCGCCTTGTTCTGGAAGATCCCGGGGATCATCTTGAACGTCGACCCGTTGCCGAGCCCGCTGAGCACGAACAGCACCACGAACACGGCGACGAACAGCCCGAGCGACTTCGCCATGCTGGCGGCGACGAGCACGGCGGTGGCGGTGGCCATGGCGACGAAGTTCCACAGGGTGATGCGGGCGCCCCCGTACCGGTCGGCGAGCCTGCCGCCCAGCGGCCGGATCAGGGAGCCGAGCAGCGGGCCGATGAAGGTCAGGTAGGCCGCCTGGAGCGGGGCCCGCCCGAACTGGGTCTGGAGCACCTGCCCGAAGGCGAAGCTGTAGCCGATGAACGAGCCGAACGTGCCGATGTACAGCACCGCCATGATCCAGGTGTGGGCGTCCCGCGCGGCGTCCTTCGCGGCCCCGGTGTCGTTCTTCACGGAGGCGAGGTTGTCCATGAAGCAGGCGGCGAGGACGGCGGCCACCAGGATCAGCGGGATGTAGATGCCGAGCAGCACCCGCGGCCCGCCGCTCGCCCCGATGATCGCGAGCGCGGTCAGCTGGATGACCGGCACGCCGATGTTCCCGCCCCCGGCGTTGAGGCCGAGCGCCCACCCCTTCTTGCGCAGCGGGAAGAAGGCGTTGATGTTGGTCATGGAGGAGGCGAAGTTGCCGCCGCCGATGCCGGCCAGCAGCCCGACCAGGAGGAAGGTGGAGAAGGACGTCCCCGGCTCCATGACGGTGAAGGCCGCGACGGTCGGCACGAGCAGGAGCCCGGCGGAGATGATCGTCCAGTTCCGCCCGCCGAAGACGGCGACGGCGAAGGTGTAGGGCACCCGCACGACGGCGCCGACGAGGGTCACCACGGACGTCAGCAGGAACTTGTCGGCGGGTGTCAGCCCGTACTCCGGCCCCATGAAGAGGACCAGCACGGACCAGAGCGTCCAGACGGAGAACCCGATGTGCTCGGAGAGCACGGAGAAGAACAGGTTCCGCCGGGCGGTCCGCTCCCCCGTCTCCTTCCAGAAGGTCTCGTCCTCCGGATCCCAGTACTCGATCCAGCGGCCGCCTGGGAAAGTCATGACGCCTCCACGGTGCTCCACAGCTCGGTTGCCCCGAAGGTAGGAAGGGCGCGTTTCGAGCCGGTGGGGCTGTGGATGACCGGAAGGGAACGTTGCTCTCACCCGCCGCCGGTGCGGGGTGAGAGGTCGCGCCGGTCAGCCCTGGGGGTGCTGGGGCTGCCAGTGCGGGTTCTGCTCCGGGTACGGCTGCTGCTGCGGGTAGGGCTGCTGCTGCGGGTAGGGCTGCTGCTGGGGAGCGGGCTGGGGCGGGTACGGCTGCTGCTGGCCCTGGGGCGGCGCGTAGGGCTGCTGAGGGTACGGCTGCTGGGGCTGGGCGTACTGGGCGGGAGCCGGCTGCGCGTAACCGCCGGGGGTGCCGTAGCCCGCGGGAGCGCCCTGGCCACCCGGAGCGCCGTAGCCACCGGGCGCGGCGTGGCCTCCCGGCGCCCCGCCGAACGGGTTCCCGTGTCCCGGAAGCTGCCCGCCGGGCGGCAGGTACCGCACCCGCCCGGTCTCGTCGGCCGTCGGGACGAACCCCGCCGCCTGCAACCGGGCCGCGAACCTCGCGTTGCGTTTGCGGGTGACGAGGAAGCCGACGCCCAGGATGGCGAGGACGGCCAGCCAGATGACCGCGGCCACGACGAAGTCGTCGGACGAGCCGCCCGAGCGGTAGGCGAGGACCACACAGCCGATGGTGACACCGAGCGCGCCGTACCCCATCCGCTTCTCGGCGCTCTTGCCGGTGAGGTCGAAGTTGATCCGCGCCTTGAGGAGTTCGAAGGCGTCCGGCACGAGCGGCGGCACCGAGACCCCGTCGCCCGCGTTCGGGTACTGCGCCCAGTTCTGCGCGGCACGGGCGCGGGCCTGCGGGCTCGGGTCGGGCACGAGCAGCATCGTGAGCGAGCCGTTGCTCCCGCCACCCTGCCGGGCGTCGGCGTACTCGTAGCCGAACTGCTGGGCGACGAAGGCGAGCTTGGCGAGTTTCTTCACGGACGCCATCGGGCTGGTCAGCTCGACCGGCTCGCCGCTCGCCATCAACCGCAGCATCTTCTGCGTCTGCCGCTTGCTCATCCCGCCTGCTCCCCCTGACCGGCTCACGCCACCGTGTTCACTCGCGCAACCGGTGCAGTCTCGCACGCCGGTACGACGGTCGTCAGCCCCGGTGCGCCGCCCGGGCCCTCGGCCGCCGGCCCGCGGCGCTCCTGCCACCGTCCGGCCACAGCTGCGGCTTGCGCTTGGCGGCCACGTCCTCCATCCAGCCGAACCAGACGACGCAGCTCCCGATGAGCAGCCAGGCGAGGACCAGGACCGGCCAGGGACTCTCCAGGAGCCAGGAGAAGTGCTCGTCCATGACGTCGAAGCCCCACAGCCGGTCCCACACGGTGGCCGCGATCAGGATGCACACGTTGTGCCACAGGTAGATCGTCACCGCGCGGGAGTTGAGCAGGGTGACCACCCGGTCCCAGCGGCGCAGCCGGCGTGGCCACTCGGTCCACGACGGGCTGACGTGCAGGAGCAGCAGCACCGTCGCGAAGGACCAGACGGCCTGGGCGAAGGGGATGGAGTCCAGGTCGTAGCCGGACTTGAAGCCCTCCGCGAAGGCGTACCAGAGGCCGAGCACACCGATCAGCGGGGCCACCGACGGCACGACGTAGCGCGGGAGCCGCTTCAGGACGCCTTCCTGGTGGGCCATGCCCAGGATCCAGCAGGCCCCGAAGGTGCTGAAGTCGGTGAGGCCGGAGGGGATCCGCTCGCCCGGCAGGTCGAGGTAGCCGAACTGGAAGGCGGCCGAGAGCGCGATCGGCGCCAGGATCGTCGGCCACGGCAGGGCACGCAGCGCGCGCAGCAGCAGCGGGGAGAGCAGCACGTACCAGAGGTAGGCGCGGATGTACCAGAGCGGCCCCGCGAGTTCCGAGGCCCAGTCGTCGCCCAGGAGCCCGTGGATGCCGGACAGGCCCTCGGCGTACGGCGGGTCGCTCAGCGGCAGGATCCAGAAGGTGAGGTGGAGCCACCACCAGCCGGGGTGCCCGTCGTCGTTGGGTCCCCAGCCCTGGAGCAGCATGCCGGTCACGCCCACCGTGCCGAGCAGCCACAGCGGCGGCAGCAGGCGGCGCATGCGGCCGCGGACGACCTGGACGGCCGGGCGCTTGAGGGAACGGGCCATCAGGTTGCCGGCCAGGGCGAACATCACGCCCATGGACGGGAACAGCACGGGCAGCCACGCCCAGCCCGTCAGGTGGTAGAGGACCACGCGGAAGAGCGCCACGGCCCGCAGCAGGTCGAAGTACCGGTCCCGGACGGGCGCCCGCCGGGCCTGCTTCTGCTGGGGCAGCAGCGGCGCGGCGGTGGCGGTGTCCGTGCCGACGGGCGCGTACGGGGGTGGTGCGGTCACGTGCGGGGCTTTCCGGGGCGTGGCGGTCGGGGCGGGGACGGGCCGGGCCGGGCCGTAGGGCGGGGTGGTCATCCGACCGGCCTCCCGTCCATGGCGCCGGACCGCGGGGCGGGCACGGCCGCCGCACCGCCGCCGGCCGCCGCCGCACCGCCGCCGGGCGGCGCGGACACGCCGCCGCTGCGGCGCAGCTTCTGCCAGCGCAGCCGGCCGCCGGTGAGGGCCGTGATCCAGGACTGGAGCAGCACCACGTACATGATCTGGCGGTAGAGGATCTGCTGGAGCGGCAGCGAGATGAGCGGTGTCAGCCGCTCCCGGTCCAGCCGGAAGGCGTAGGCCGCGCAGACCGCCTGGATGGCCAGGACGCCCAGCCAGGCCACGATCGTCTTCTGGGTCGGGCCGAAGACGATGCCGTAGAGCAGGAACACGTCGATGAGCGGGGCGAGCAGCGGGGCCAGCACCATGAACAGGGAGACGAAGGGCAGACCCACGCGGCCGAAGCGGCCCGAGGGGCCCTTCTCGATCACCGCGCGGCGGTGCTTCCAGATGGCCTGCATGGTGCCGTACGACCAGCGGTAGCGCTGGGACCACAGCTGCTGGACGGACTCGGGGGCCTCGGTCCAGGCGCGGGCGTTCTCGGCGTAGACGACGCGCCAGCCGGCCCGGTGCAGCGCCATGGTCACGTCGGTGTCCTCGGCGAGCGTGTCGTCGCTCATGCCGCCGATGGGCGCCAGCGCGGAGCGGCGGAAGGCGCCGACGGCCCCGGGGATGGTCGGCATGCAGCCGAGGATGTCGTACATCCGGCGGTCCAGGTTGAAGCCCATCACGTACTCGATGTGCTGCCAGGCGCCGATGAGGCTGTCCTTGTTGCCGACCTTCGCGTTGCCGGCCACGGCGCCCACCCTCGGGTCGCCGAAGGGCTGGACGAGTTCGCGGACGGTGGACGGTTCGAAGACGGTGTCGCCGTCCATCATCACGACGATGTCGTACCGGGCGTTGGCCAGGCCCCGGTTGAGGGCGGCGGGCTTGCCCGCGTTGAGCTGGCGGATCACCCGGACGCCCGGCAGGCCCAGGCCCTCCACGATCCGGGCGGTGCCGTCGGTGGAGCCGTCGTCGATGACGATGATCTCGATCGGGTGGTCGCTCTCCATGAGGGAACGGACCGTGTTCTCGATGCACTTGGCCTCGTTGTACGCCGGGACCAGCACCGTCACCGGTCCGGTGACCGCCCGTCCCCAGCCGAAGCCCTTGCGGCGGACCCGGCGGGCGTGGACGCCGGAGAGCAGCAGCATCAGCACGAAGCGGCCGATGACCAGCGTGCCGATGATCGCCAGGCCCACCACCAGGACGTCGGTGAGCTTCTCCGAGGCCTGGACGAGGAAGACCCACGCCCTGCCCTTCCACAGCTCGGCGCCGGTCACCGGGCTCATGGCGCTGGGCGCGTCCAGGGCCTCGGTGAGGTTGTCGAACTCGTAGCCCTTCGCCTTCAGGTCGGGCAGGAGCCGGTCCAGGGCCTGGACGGTCTGGTGGCGGTCGCCGCCGGAGTCGTGCATCAGGACGATGGCGCCCTTGCCGCCGTGCGGGGTGGCGCGGCGGATGATCTCGTCGACGCCGGGCTTCTTCCAGTCCTCGCTGTCCGTGTTGTTGACGACGGTGATGTAACCGCGGCTGCCGATGTACTCGGTGACCGGCCAGGACTCGTCGTCCATGGCGTCGGCGAAGGAGGAGTAGGGCGGGCGGAAGAGCGAGGTGCGGACGCCGGCCGCGCCGGTGATCGCCAGCTGGTTCTGCGACAGCTCCCAGTCGATGCGCTTCTTGGACTGGAAGGAGAGGTCGGGGTGGTTGAAGGTGTGCAGGCCCACCTCGTGGCCCTCGTCGACCATGCGCTCGACGAGGTCCGGGTAGCGGGAGGCCATGGTGCCGGTGACGAAGAAGACCGCGTGCGCGTCGTGCTTCTTCAGCACGTCGAGGACTCTCGGGGTCCAGGTCGGGTCCGGGCCGTCGTCGAACGTGAGGACGAGCCGGTGGTCGGGCACGCTCAGGCTCTCGGTGCGGCCGCCCCGGGCGTCGATGACCGGGCCGCCCTCCAGGATCTTCTCGGGCACGTGGGTGGTCGGCGCGGGTTCCTGGACGCGGTGGTCGGCGAGTATCTCGCTGTGCACGTAGCCGCGCAGCATGAGCATCGCCGCCAGGGCGACCAGGAGGAGCAGGGGGAGCAGCAGGCGCAGGGGCAGGCGGCGGCGGGAGCGCACTCGGGGGCTGCGCGCCGCCCCGTGACGGCGGGTGCGGGATGCCATCAGAGGGTGGTCTCCGGGGACAGGGTCGTGGACGTGGAGGTGTCGCCCGGACCTGCGACGACGGGCGCGCCGGCGGCCCCCGCGAGGGGAGGCGTGTCGCCCGAGCCGTTGGCGTTGGCGCCGCCCTCGCCCGGGTCGGAGCCCGTGGTGGCGCCGCCGGTGGGCGCGGTCGGGTCGACGGTGGTGTCGCCGCCGCCCGTCGACGCGGACGGGTCGGTGGTGGCGGGCGGCGGCGCCTGGGTCGTCCCCGTGGGGTCCGGGGCCGTCGTTCCCCCGCCGCCCGGCTTCTCGTCGGTCCCGGTCTCCGTCGCGCCGGCGTCGGCGCTGGTGCCGGGCTGCGTCACGGTGCCCGAGGTGGTGCCGGGCGCGGGGACTCCGGCGCCCGGTGTGCCGGTCGCGCCGGGGCCGGCGGTTGCGCCGGTCTGCGGGGCGCCGGTGCCGGTGGCGGCGGGCGGCCCGGTCTGCGAGGGCAGCGGGGTGGTGTCGACCTGGCCGGCGGGCTTGCCCTCCTCCTGGCCCGGCACGGGCATCCAGGGGGCGTTGGAGTTGCCGGACATCAGGGTGGAGACGATGACGACGGCGTAGACGGCGCAGGCGACGCCGACGAGAATGCCGAGGCGCCGGTAGAGGCGGCTGCGGCGGCCGGACGCGTCGACGAAGACCGGTCCGTCGGAGCTCTCCTGGCCCTTTCCGCGGTGCCCGCCGTCGGCCCGGTGGAGCACACCGTCGCCGAGCAGGACGGCGTCGAGCTGGACCGTCACCTCGTGCGGGTCGTGGGTGTGCGGGGCGTCCGGGGCGTCGCCGTCCGCGTGCGCGTCTTCGTCCGTGGTCTCCTGCCAGGGGTCGCGGAGGAGGGGGACGGGAGGGGCCGGGGTGGTCGAATTGACCGGGGTGGTCGGGGCGACCGGGGTGGTCGGGGCGACCGGAGTGACCGGGGCGACCGGAGTGACCGCGGTGGTGGGGGCGACCGGAGTCGCCGGGGCGGCCGCGTCGGTGTTGCCCCAGGTTATGCGCGGCTGCCGGCCGAAGGCGTCAGGGCCGTGGTGCGCCCGGCCTATTCGGGAACCGGGTATCTCCGTCTCGCCGTTGCCGGCACTCCCCTGGCGGCGCGCGCCGTCACCCGGACCGCTTCCGAACCATCCCGGGCAGGACCCGCCGGACGTCGGCGCGGTCATCGGAGACTCTCCCGCGGGTGGGAAGGAGCGGGTCGGCGGAAGCACCTCGGTGGCGTCAGCATCCGGTCTTGCCTCCGAGAGATCACGAACCCCGGACTCGACCTCGGGCCACTCCGGTTGGGCGTCTTTCTGCCAATTCTTCACGCGTGCGCACTTCCCCCCACGGGACACTTCCGGGTGCGCACACGACTCCGAGCACTCGTCGGCCGAACCGGCCCCCACCAGGTTCGAGCGCCCCCTGTATCACACCGTGCTCAGGCAGAGAATGTAGCGCACGCGGAGGATCCGTGGTTGCCGCGTGTCAATTGTGGGCGGACATCACAGCGCTGTCGGCGGCCGGAATCCATCCCCCGGCGGGAGCCCGGAGCCAGCCCTTTTCGGCCGCGACCTGCGCCGCCGCCCGGCGCAACGCGTCCAGCGCGGGGTGCACCAGTCCCTTTCGCCAGACCAGTGAGACCGGCGACAGCGGCACGGGATCGACGAGCGGGCGTACGACGGTCGATGCCATGGCCGGAAAGCCCACCACCGCCAGGATCGGATGGCGCGTCCTGTCCATGATCCGCCGGAACTCCTCCTCCCCCATCGCCAGCGGAAGGGGTGGCGCCACGTCGATGCCGCGTCCCTCGAACAGGCGGTGCGCGAGGTCGGTCCACTCCGGCGTGCGCGGGTTGCCGGCCCCGGCGTACACCCGCTCCCCGGCGAGCGCGGAGAGCGGCACCTCGTCCAGCCCGGCCAGCGGATGGTCCTCCGGCAGGACGACCGCCATCGGCTCGTGGCGGACGGGCTGGTGACCGAGTCCGGCCCGCAGCGCCGGGGGCAGGCCCGCGAACCGGCCGAAGGAGGCGTCCATCCGGCCCGCGATCACTTCGGCGGCGGCGTACGTCAGTCCGCTCTCGTAGCGCGCCATCAGCTCCTCGCCGGGTGCGAGTTCGCGCGCCCGTTCCAGGACGAGGCGGCCGGTGACCAGCCCCGGGGAGTTGAGGTCGACCAGCAGCGGGCGGGCCTGTCCGAAGGCGGCCAGGAGTTCGTCCTGCGCCTGGAGGACGCGCCGGGCGTACGGCAGCAGCCGCTCGCCGTCGGCGGTCAGCGTCACCTGCCGGGTGGTCCGCACGAACAACTCGGCGCCCAACTCCCGCTCCAGGCGCCGTACGTCCCGGCTCAGCGCCTGCTGGGCGACGTACAGCCGGGCGGCGGCGCGGGTGAAGTGCAGGTCCTCGGCGACGGTGACGAAGGCACGCAGGAGGCGGGGGTCGAGGTGGGCGGGTGCGGGCATCCGGTGAACTTACAACAGGGATGCGTGAATGGCGACGGAGTAGGTGTTGGACCCCTTGATCGCCTCCGGGCCACGGTAGGTGCATGCCGCAACCGACCTTCGAACGCCCTTCCCCGCAAGCCCCTCTCGTTGTCTTCCTCGCCGTCACCGCCGACACCCTGGTCGCCGCCGACTTCCGCCCGCGCACCCGGCGCCGGCCGCCCGGCCCGTACCGGCGGCTCCTCGCCACACCCGGCGCCCGCGCGTTCACGCTCGGGAACCTCATGGCGCGGCTGCCCATGGGCATGTTCAGCGTCAGCGCGGTCGTGATGATCGCCGGCACCCGTGGTTCGTACGCCTTGGCCGGCGCCGTCACCGCGACGGGACTGGCGGCCACCGCCCTCGTCGCCCCGTGGACCGCGCGGCTCGTGGACCGGCACGGGCAGGCCCGCGTCGCCGTGCCCGCCACCCTGATCGCCGCCCTCGGCTCGCTCGCCCTGCTGCTGTGCGTGCGGTACGGCGCGCCCGCCTGGACCCTCTTCGCCGCGTACGCCGCCACCGCGACGACCCCCAACACCGGCGGCATGGCCCGCGCCCGCTGGAACCACCTGCTGAAGGGCGACGCCGACGCGCTGCACACCGCGAACTCCTTCGAACAGGCGGCGGACGAACTGTGCTTCATGCTCGGGCCGGTCCTCGCGGCCTTCCTGTGCACGGCGTTGTTCCCGCAGGCGGGCACGCTCGTCGGTGTGGTGCTCCTGGTGAGCGGCATGCTGCTGTTCACCGCCCAGCGTTCGACCGAGCCCCCGGCGGCCCGGCCGCGCCCGACCGCCAAGGCCCCCCTCCGCGCCCCGGGCATCCCGCCGCTCCTGGTCGTGTGCCTCGCGATGGGCGGGGTGTTCGGGGCCATGGAGGTCGTCACCATCGCGTTCGCGGACACACAGGGCCACCGCGCGGCGGCCGGGGTGGTCCTCGCGCTCCAGGCGGCCGGTTCCTGCGCGGCCGGCCTGCTGTACGGCGCGACGAAACCGGCCGGACCCGCCGAACACCGGCTGCCGTGGTGTGTCGCGGCGATGACGGCCCTGCTGACGCTGCCGCTGCTCGCGGCGTCGCTCACCGGCTCCCTGCCGCTGCTGGCGCTCACCCTGCTGATCGCCGGGATGGCGACCGCCCCGACCATGGTCACCACCATGACGCTGGTCCAGCACCGCACCCCGGAGGGCCGCCTGAACGAGGGCATGACCCTCGCGGTGACCGGTCTCCTCGGCGGCATCGCCTGCGGCAGCGCGGCGGGCGGCTGGGCGGTGGAGCACACGTCGGCCGCGGCGGCCTACGGCATCCCGGTGACGGCGGCCGCGGCGGCTCTGCTGCTCACCCTGCTGCCGCCCCGGCGGGCCCGCGCCGCCGGATGACGGCGACGGGTTCGTCCGCGCCGTCGAACTCCCGCCGCGCCCGCTCGACCTCCGGCAGGTTCTCGGCGGACCACTCGACGAGCGAGGCGAAGATCGGCGCCAGGCTGCGCCCGAGGTCGCTGATCTCGTACTCCACCCGCGGCGGCACCTCGGCGTGGCACGTGCGCTCGACCAGCCCGTCGCGCTCCATCCGGCGCAGCCGCTGGGTGAGCACCTTGGGCGTGATGGTGCCGATGTTGCGCTGGAGTTCGACGAAGCGCTGACGCCCGTACTCGTGCAGTGCCCACAGGATCGGCGTGGTCCAGCGGCTGAAGACGATGTCGAGCACCGGGGAGACCGGACATGCCAGTTCCGGTTCGGTCCCCGCGCCGCGGGGGGCCTCCGGAAACGTCGGCCGCCCCCTCGTCGCGGCACTCACCGCCGCGGGCGGGCGAGTGACGGCCGTCACACGCAACGCCCCTTCCTACGACCTTCCCGAGGGCGCCCGGCACGTCCGGGCCGACCTCGCCGACCCGTCGACCCTGGGTGCCGCCGTGACCGGCGCGGACGCACTCTTCCTCCTGCCGGCCGGGGAACTGCTCGGCGGCGGCGCACCCGCCACCGAGGTCCTGGACGTGGCCCGGTCGGGCGGGGTGTGCCGGGTCACCCTGCTCTCCTCCCAGGTCACCGGCGTCCGTCCCGGGGCCCCGACGCACGGCCGGCTGCGGGAGTTCGAGGAGGCGGTGCGCTCCTCGGGCCTGGACTGGAGGATCCTGCGGCCCGGCGGCTTCGCCTCCAACGCCTACGCGTGGGCCGAGACCGTCCGCACCCGGCGGACGGTGCACGCGCCGTTCGCCGAGGTCGCCCTTCCGGTGGTGGACCCGGCGGACATCGGCGCGGTGGCCGCCGTGGTGTTGCGGGAGCAGGTCAATGCGGGGCAGACCTACGAGCTGACCGGCCCCACACCGGTGACCCCGCGCGCGCAGGCGAAGGCACTCGCCGGGGCGCTGGGCGAGGAGGTGCGGTTCCTGGAGCTGAGCCGCGAGCAGGCCCGCGAGCACATGGCGCGGTTCATGCCCGAGCCGGTCGTCGACGGCACGCTCGACATCCTCGGCGAGCCGCTCCCCTCGGAGCGACGCGTCGCCCCCGACATCGAGAAGCGCTCCTCGGCCGTCCGGCCGGTTCCTTCGCGGCCTGGGCGGCCCGCAACGCCGCGGCCTTCCGGTAGGCGTCCCGCCGACGGCGAAGCCGCGGAAAAAACGACGAGGGCGGGCCGTGGGGGGGGGGGTGGGGGGGAAAAGGCCCCCCCCACCCCGCGGGGGTTGGGGGGGAAGAAAACCCCCCCCAAACCGGGGGCACACCTGTGAGGAGGGGGGGGAGCCCCGAGGGT